>PMOU01000289.1 GCA_003161205.1 Actinomycetota bacterium
TTGGGCTGGAGCGCATGCCTTAAGCCCGGCGGGGAATTACACTGCTGGAATTACAGTTTCGCCAATCCGGGCAATGGCTGATTACCGGAATTCGCCAGGTAAAGATGAAGCGATTACACGCGGCTACAGCATAAGGGTGTTTGCCGAACTACATCCAGTTACTTGTGGATAGCCTGTGTACAACGAGGTGGATAACTCCCTTGAGATGCGGATAACCCGGTTTGTCCTGTGGGTATCGCGTGGACAACGGACAAACTGAAAATGAATGGCGGCAGGCTCTTGCGTGACGCTCGCGAAGGGCGTAGAAATGCTTTCACCGTCGGAAACGGGCACCATCTGGGGGCAACTCCGGAAACGTGAGAACGGAGCGGGAAACCGGTCCACGACACGGGCGCTTGGCCCCGGCGGGCGGCGCGTGGCGCTGGTCAGGACGGGCGACCGGCCGGACCGGCGGGGCGTAGCCAACAGCAGGGCCCCCTCCATCTCATACATGGAGGGGGCCTTGTTGCGTGCTGCCCGGCAGGAGAGCTTTTGCCGGGGCTGCGATCGAGGATCGAGACTACTGCCGCCAGTGGCGCCCGGCGATCAGTTCCTCGAGTCCGCGGAGACGGGCCGCCGCCATCGGCGCCGGGGCACCGGGACGGTCAAGCGCGACGCGCAGGTCGGAGGCGAGGTGGCTTGCCTCGCGAACCTCGCACTGGGCCCGGAGGGTCTCCGCAGAGGTCGGCGTGGCCCTGGCGATGACGTCGATAACGGCCGCCACGTGCGGGCCGCTGAACCGGGCCAGGAAGAACCAGTCATCGGCCGGTTCGCCGAAGCGAGCCCATTCGAAGTCCAGCAGCGCCGTCACGCTTCGATCGCGGGTGAGCCAGTTGCCCCAGTGACAGTCCGCGTGGACCGGGACCGCGATCCGCGCGTGCAGCGGCGCGCGCTCGGCTATCGTCGTCAGGCCGTCGAGCAGCGGGCGGGCCACCATCCTGTCCCGGTCCACAGCCGCGAGGTGCTCCACCTCGGCCAGCAGCGCAGCCTGGCTGACGAAGCCGCCGTGGTCAAGGGGTTCGCGCAGCGTCTGCGCGGCGCGGGCCGCCGGTATCCAGCGGTGCAGCCGGCCGAGCCGCTGGACGGCCTGCTCGGCCAGCAGGCGCGCGGTCGCGCCGTCCACACCGGGCAGGCCCATGCCGGGAGCCATCCCCGGCATCCGGGCGTAGCAGGCATAGCGAACCTCGCGCGTCTCCAGCCGGAACAGCCCGCTGCCGAGCAGCGGGGCCGTGAGGTCCGCGGGCAGGTGCGGCACGAGGGCGATCTCCCGGTTCAGCCGCGAATGGCCGGCGGCGTCGATGACCTTCACGACGACGTCCGGGCTGACGTAAACGTAGTGGGAGTCGCTCTGGACGGCGGTCATCGGGCCGGGGTCACGGCCCAGGGCCGCGGCCGCGATCGCGCGAGCGGCATCGTGAGCTTGCCGCGGGTCGGTCACGGCGGGCTCCTTTGTCTGCTGCGCGCCCAGGATCTGGCTGGTAACCATGCTCTCGCGGCGGACCGGCTCGGTACAAGTCAATCCGGCGACCTGTGGATGGCCTGTGCATAGGACGGTGGATAACTGCCGTGGGATGCGGATAAGTAGCGGCGTTCTGTGGACATTGTGTGGATGGATAAAAAACTCGAAATGAATTGCCGTCGGCCCTTGCGCGATGCCCGGGGAGGCAGTAGAAATACTTTCACCGTTGGAAACGGGCACCATCTGGGGGTAACCCCGGGAACGTGAGAGCAGCCGGGAAACCGGAGACATCGAACGGGTGCCTGGCACTGGCGGGCGGCGCGCAGCACTGGAGAGGCCGGGAAACTGGCCGGTCCGGTGCGGCGAGGCCACAGCAGGGCCCTCTCCATCTCATACATGGAGAGGGCCTTGTTGCATTCTTCCCGGCATCGGAGGTTTTTACCGGGGCGACACGCCGGAAAACGCGGACACCCGGCAGCTGGATGGTCAGTAGAGTTCGAGGTGGCCGGTGACGGGGTCGATACGGTCGTCGTAGTCGGGCCCGATGCCGACGGCCGTCCGGGTGGGCACCCCGCCGAACTCGGTCAGGCCGCCGTCGGTGATCAGGTGCGCCACCAGGCCGGCCTGCAGCGCCTGCTCGTAGACCGCCATCAGGTCCTCCTCCGAGCTCACCTTGACCGTCACCTTGCGGTTGCTGCGCTCCAGCCAGCTGCGCTCGACCTCGGCGAGCGTCGCGCCCAGCAGGACGCGCTGGCGGAGCCAGGCCATCGACGCGTGGGCGCCCTGGGCGATCTCCTTGCCGCGGCGCATCCTCAGGTCACGCCGGATGACAATGACCTGCTTGACCGGCCGCTCGTCCGCTGCTTCATCCACGTTCCGTACCGTACAGAACACGACACCGGCCCACGCGGTCCCCCGGACGCTAGCGGGGTCCGACGGCCAGGGAGGTGAAGCACTGAGCGATGGCAGCCGCCCCCGGTGTGTCCGTGAATGCGGCAGGCTCGCTGGCACCTGCCGGGGTCGTCAGCGACTGGCCGAAATTCACGGACCAGAAGTAAAGACCCCCCAGGTTGTCGATCGCGACGGCCCGGCAGGCACCGCTGAACCAGGTCGCCTGAATCTGCGGAGTCAGCGCCGTGCTGGCCGGGCCTGACTCGTAAGGATGTGAATAAGCGCCGGACAGGGCGGCGATCCCCACCTCGGAGAGGACGGTTCCCTTCGGCAGGGGCCGTGCCCACCGCGACCATGCCGCCGTCACGGCGGCCGTGGTGGCGTCGTCCGGTAGTTGCAGCGGCGGGTAGGCGTCGGTCATCTCCGTGACACCCGCACCGCCGTTACCGGGCGTGGCGTGCTCCGAGGTGGTCCAGTTGTTCGAGTAGGCCAGCGTCCCGTGATAGATGGTGCGTAGCGCTGAGTCCAAGGTGTCCCATTGCGGAACAGCTCCGAATTTGGTGAGCTCGACCCCCACCGCGAAGGTCGCGACATGATCGGCCTGCGCCAATGCGGCATAGGGGCGCAGGAACCGCAGGTAGGCGGCGAACCACTTCGTCAAGCTCGCCGGCGTCCAGAAAACGCGGGTGACCCCGATGGATTTCTCATCGAGCAGTGGTCGCAAGGTGACGGCCAGACCTGCTCGCTCAGCGGCAACGATCAGCTGGCCGAGCTGAGCCGTGGTGGGCGTGCGATTGGTCGCCTCGACGGTGGTCCCCGGCGGGTTGCTGAAGACCGGGAAGGCGATGGATACCGCATTGGCGTCCAGGCCTTTCACGTAGGCAATGTCCTGCTGCGCTGTCTGCGCCACGTCCATGCCCGAGTAGGCATAGAAGTCGATGTCGATCCCCAATTGCCGGCTCGGCTCGGCAATTCTGGGAATCGGGGTAGCGCTAGCCACGGGTGATGATGCCGGGTGCGCCGCTGACCCCGATGAGCAGCCGGCCAAGAGGAGCGCGATGCTGAGAACAGGTGCTAGGCGCAGCAACTTCATCGGGACGGGAACCTGGTTTCTCGCTCTCCGGAATTAACTAATTACGGAAGGTTACCAGGTCAGGATGACAGCAGGGCAGGGGCCCGTTCGCGATGATGGTCTCCGTCAGGAGGCGGTCCGGACGCCCGGCGCGGCGCCGAGGGAAAGCCGTTCGGTGACCGTGAAACATAGCGTGCTGCTCGCGCCCAGGATCGCGCGGGCCGTGTCGGGCAGCGGGATCTCATACCCGGGGCCGGCAAGCTCCAGCGGCTTGTCGCTGATGGGGTCGTTCTTCGCCAGCACGCCGCTGACGGCTGAGTTCCACGCCGCCCAGACCTGCGGTTCGCCCGTCGTGGGCGCGTCGTCGGGATAACCGATGTCCGCGATCAGCGTGTCGTCCCAGTCCGCGATCTGCTCGAGATGGTAACTGAAGTCGAAGAACCCGTTCTGTTTCACCACCCGGAACACGCGCAGCTGCAGCGCGAACCGGGACCTGCTGGGAACCGGCCCCTGGTCGCTGCCCGGGGTGAGCAGGAAGACACTGGTCAGCGGGATCAGCCCGTTGGGGCCGGCCTGGGCGGCGAGCTCCGCGGTGAGCTCGATCGGGCAGTAATGCGCGGCCAGCTGCTCATCCATGACGACGGGCAGGCCGCGGATGGACATCCGCAGGTCGGCCTGCCACTTCGCGTCCGCGTCCGCGTCTTCGGCGGCGTCGGCGCCGGTCGAGGCGATATCCAGGCCGCCGAACCGGATCGCCACCTGATACCGGCCGAACAGGAACCGGCGCAGGTTCTGGTAACCCTCTTCGCTGTTGACGATGCCGTACCGGCCGGAGTGGGACCGGAAGACATAGGCGCGGTGGGTGCCCGGGTTCGCCAGCTGCGCGTCCTGGATCCGGACGAGTCCGTCGCTCTGCGGCCCGACGACGACCCGGGACACGCCGTAGTCCTGCGGGTCGGTCCCCACCAGGCAGAAGATCCGGTCGGGGTCAAAAATCTCAGGCGGAACGACACGGGGATCCCAGCCCGGCGGAGCTTCATCGCCCCACTTGGCGCCCGCGGTCAGGTAGCCGTACATGTTGGGCGGTGAGAAGATCGCCGAACCGGCCGGCCCGAGCACCTGCTCCAGCGCGTTGAGCGCCGCCGCGGTGAACACGATCCCGCCATGCGGGGTGGCGTAGGTGAAGAACCGGTCGACCAGTTCGGCCCCGGGTGTCCTCGGCTGGTCGCCGTCCGGGGTCTGCGAGATCTTCTGCAGCATGCAGCGCGCGACCAGCCCGCCCATGCTGTGCGCCACCAGGTCGACCTTGGGCGCGCCCGTCTTCGCCAGGATCTCCTTGATGAAGGTGTACAGCCCGGTCGCCGCGACCTCCACGTTGAACCCGGGCGCGGACACTTGCGCCTCGACGTGGTGGAGCAGGCCGTCAAGGAACGGCCGCTTCGCCGGGGCGCTGAAGGTATCCGCGGCCGTGTCGTAGAAGCGGTAGACCCAGATCGAGGCCTGGGCGTGGCTCAGGCCCCCGTCCGGGATGGTCTTGAGGTAGGCGTCCTGCCCGCCCCGGACGAGCAGCTGGTACCCCTCGTCGGTCATCAGCCGCAGCATCGGGCCTTCGAACTGGTAGAACATCGGGTTGCCGTCCCCGTCGACCCGAACGTGCGTGCCACCGGAGTTGAACCCGTAGAACGGGTCGTCGACCGCCGTGTCGATTCCCGTGGTGGCGCCCGCGTAACCGCGGACGTAGACGACAGGAAGCCTGTCCATAAGCCAACCCCCATCAGCTGCTCCGGAGGCGGCGTGGCCGCCCTTGCCCTACGGAGGGATGCCGCAACGCTTTGATACAGCCAACCACGGATCCACCTCGCTGTCATGGCTGATCCCGCTAGTCTGCTAGCAGGTACCTCGTACATCTGGCCGGAGGAACGTCACATGCCACTTTTCGGCGGCAAGCCGACCGACGATTCGGCCACCTGGGAGCCGCAGGCCGCGGCCGGCCGGCTCGCGAACACCGCAGGCGCCGCCCCGGCGGGCGTTTTCACCTCCGACCTGTCGGTCTCGGAGTACGTGCTGCTCGGCGAGGCCGGGTTCGAGCCGCTCGGCTTCGTGGTCGGGTCGTCTATCTACCACATCGGCCTGCAGGTCGGACGATGGTCACAGAACCAGGAACTGCAGGTCCTGACGCAGGCGATGTACAACGCCAGGGAACTGGCCATGAGCAGGATGCAGGCCGAGGCCGACCACCTCGGCGCTGACGGCATCGTCGGCGTTCAGCTGCGCCTGCAGAACTACGTCTGGGGCCAGGGCGTCCTGGAGTTCATCGCGACCGGCACGGCGGTGCGCGCGCTGGGCAGCGCCGGCCAGGGCACCGAAGGCGCCCACCGGGCCCCGGACGGCCGGGCGTTCACCTCGGACCTGTCGGCTCAGGACTTCTTCCGGCTGCTGGCGGCCGGCGCCGTGCCGGTGGCGTTCGTGCTCGGCGTCTGCGTCTACCACATCGCCCATCAGTCGGCGATGCAGTCCCTGCGCCAGGCCGGCCAGAACCAGGAGATGGTGATCTTCACCCAGGGCATCTACGAGGCCCGCGAGCTCGCGCTGGCCAGGATGCAGGCGGAGGCCACGCAGGCCAGGTCCTCAGGCATCGTGGGAGTTACCGTCGCGGTCAACAACCACGTCTGGGGCGAGCACGCGACCGAATTCCTCGCGACCGGAACCGCTATCCGGCGCCTTGCCGCCGAGCACCGGCTGCCCGAGACCTCGCCGAAGCCCACCTTCACCCTGGGGCTCGACAGCTAGGCAGCCTCGCACGGTCAGCTGCGGAACCCCCAGGGGCAACCGCAGACTTAGCCGCGCCCGAACAGCGCCGCAGTAGCCCCCGGGCCGCAGGGCAAAGATCCGTCAGCTGACCGATGTCTCTCACTGCAAATTGCAGCACTATTTTTTCTGCAACCAGCACCGGGGTTTTCAGTACGTGGCCCGGGTCTTGCTGGCTGCGGCCACGCAGCGTGGCCAGCGCTCTCCCCGCCTAGATCACGCGGACTAGATCACGCCGGCCTCGCGAGGGACCGGTGAACGCGATGGTGCCTGCCCTGGACCGGGCCGGGCCTGGGCCGCGTCCGGCTGACGATCCTGAGGAAGAGAGGAACCGGCGATGGTACGTAGGTTCACGCGGGCAGTCCGGACCCTGGAGGTGATCGGCGCGGCGGCGGCCCTGGCCGTCTTGGCGATCCTGTTCCTGCCCCGGCATGCCGCGGGTGCGGACGCCCCGGCCGTCATCGAGCAGCCGGACCTGAATGTCGCGGTGGTGCCCGCGGCCGATTCCGCCGGTTTCTTCGTCGCCCTGCACGAAGGCCTGTTCGCGGCGCGCGGCCTGAAGGTCACCTTCATCCCGGCGGTCAGTTCCGAGACGGTCATCAACGCCCAGGCGCTCGACGAGCCCACCGACCGGATCGACATCTCGTGCGGCAACTACGTCAGCTACATCCAGGCCCAGGAAAGCTACGACCAGGGCCAGCGGCCTTCCTCGGTCAGCGACACCATGGTCGCCGCCGACCTGGACATTTTCGCCGAAGGCTCGGTAATGGAACCGGGGACCCAGGGTTTGTACGTGATGCCGGGCTCGCGCATCACGACGCTCGCCGACCTGAAAGGCAAGATCATCGGCGTCAACGCGCCGGGGAACATCCTGTACTTGCTGGCCGCCTCCGTGCTGGCAGATCACGGGCTGAAGGTGTCCGGCGTGCGGTTCGGGTACTACCCGCTACCTGAGATGGCCGCGATGCTCAAGGCCGGGAAGATCGCGGCCGCGGTGCTGCCCGAGCCGTTCGCTACCCAGGCTGAGCAGTCGATGGGCGTCGCGCTGCTCGCCGACCTGGACCAGGGCGCCACCGCCGCGTTCCCGGTGCAGGGCTGCGCGGTCACCCGGCAGTGGGCGGCGGCGCACCCGGGGACGCTGGCCGCGTTCCGCGCCGCGTTCGAGCAGGGCCAGGAGATCGCGGACACCAACCGGTCCGTCGTGGAAAAGGCGATGGAGGCGCTGCCCGCGCCGGTCGGACTCACCACGGCGACCGCGGCGATGATGTCGCTGGACGGCTACCCGGTCGGGCCGATCGACGCGGTGCGCATCCAGCGGGTCGCCGACGTGATGCGGCAGTTCCTGGACTTCCCCGCCTTCGACGCGAGGTCGATGCTCGGCGGCTGATCAGGGGGGCGGCTGATCAGGGGGGCGAGGGCACGCGCCCTGGCCCGTTCGGTTAAATGATCCTGGTACCGGGACGGACACGCGGTTAACTAGGAGGATTATGACCGACGCCGAAGGCCTGACCACCGCAGCACGTGACCTCGCCGATCGCTTCCACCGGCGCTGGCTCGAAACCAATCCCTTCGCGGCCACGAGCTACGGCATTCCCGGGTACGACGACCTCGTGCCGGACGAGAGCGAGGCAGGCGAGCAGGCCTGGCGCGCCGAGGTCGGCCAGTTCCTCCGGGAGGCCGGCGCGATCGCGGCCGGACCGCTCACCGCGGCCGACGCCGTCACCCTCGAGTGCACGACGGCGGCGGCCACCCAGGAGCTCGGGATCATCGATTCGGCGCGGGCCGAGCACACGGTCACCGCCATGCCGTACGCGGGGCCGCCGGCCTTCCTGGCGGTGGCCGCCCGGACGATCCTGCTCGACCCGGCGGCGGCGCAGGCCTACCTGACCCGGCTGCGCCGCGGCGGCACCTGGCTGGACCAGCTCAGCGAACGGCTGCGGACCGGAGCTAGCAAGGGGCGGCTACCGGTCGCTCCGCTGGTCGAGCAGGCCATCAGCTGGGCCGAGAGCGTCCTGGCCGAACCTGTGCCCGGACCGGTGCTCTCCCCCCGGCCGCCCGCGGGGTGGGCCCGGGCCGCGGCGTGGGAACAAGAACGCCGGGCCATCGGCGCGGAGGTGGTCAAGCCTGCCCTGGCCAGGTGGGTCGCCACCATCAGGGAACTGCTCCCCCGGGCCCGGCCGTCCGGGCAGGCCGGGCTGGTCTACCTGGCGGGCGGCGAAGAAGACTATGCCCGGGCGGTACAGATCTATACGACCCTGCCCCGGCAGCCGGACGAACTGCACCAGACCGGCCTCGATCAGGTCGCCATGCTGGAAGCCCGGGCCGTGGCGCTGGGCGCCGGGCTGGGGCTGTCCGGGCTGGATGAGGTCTTCGCCGCGCTGCGGGACTCGGCCGCGAAGATTTCCCTGGAAGAGGCCCTGCGCGACGCGGCGGTCGCGGTGAAACGGGCCGAGGCCCGGGCGGCGGAGTTCTTCCCGGCCCCGCTGCCGCCGCCGTGCGCGGTGACGCCGATGCCGGAGGTCGTGGCCGTGAGCGGCGCCGCCCCGCACTACACCCCGCCGCGGCTGGACGGCGGCCGGCCCGGGACGTTCTGGTTCAACACCGCGCGACGCACGGCCGGCACCGGATGGGATCTCGAGGTGGTGGCCTTCCACGAGGCGGTACCCGGGCACCACCTGCAGCTCTCCCGGCTGCAGCTGCTCACCGACCTGCCCGCGCTGCAGCGCCAGCGCAGCATCACCGTGTTCTCGGAGGGCTGGGGCCTGTACGCCGAGCAGCTCGCCGAGGAAACCGGGCTGTACACCGACGAGCGTGCCCTGCTCGGCTCGATCAGCTCCTCGCTGATGCGGGCCGTCCGGCTGGTGGTGGACACGGGCATCCACGCGTTCGGCTGGAGCCGGGAGCGGGCCCTTGACTTCGCGGTCGAACACGTCCCGATGCCACCGGACTTCCTCGCGGCCGAGATCGACCGGTACGTGGTCATGCCGGGACAGGCGCTGGCCTACCTCACCGGCAAGCTCGAGATCCTGCGCCTGCGGGAGGAGGCCGCCCGGCGCCTCGGCCCGGCGTTCTCCCTGCCCGCCTTCCACGCCGCCGTCCTGGACCACGGCTCGCTCCCGATGCCGGCCCTGGACCGGAGCATCGCGGGCTGGCTGGATGGTGCGGACCGGCCCTGATGGGCGTGTCCTGATGGGCGTGCGACCAGCGCTGAGTGTCGCCGTCGCCCAGCCCCGGTGCGTGCCGGGCGACACCCGCGCCAACGGGCTCTTTCACGCCCGCGCGATCCGGGCGGCCGGGGCGCGCGTCGTCGTGTTTCCCGAGCTATCGCTGACCGGCTACGAGCTCGACGCCGCCCTGGTCGAGCCTGGGGACGCCGCCCTTGATCCCGTGATCGAGGCGTGCCAGGCCACGGGCGCCCTGGCGCTGGCGGGCGCACCGGTGGCCGGCCCCGGCGGCCGGGCCTACATCGCGATGCTCGCGGTAAGCCCGGCGGGGACCGCGGTGCTGTACCGCAAGAAGTGGGTCGGTGACCAGGAGGCGAGCCGCTTCAGCCCGGGTGACGAGGCCACGGTCTGCGAGGTGGACGGCTGGCGCATCGGCGTGGGCATCTGCCGGGACACCGGCATCGGCGAACACGTCGAGCAGCTGGCCGAGCTGGGGATCGACGCCTACGTGGCCGGGCTGGTCCATCTCCCCGACGAGCGGGCCGAACAGGAACGCCGCGCGGCCTGGATCGCCCGGCGCTGCCGGGCGCACGTGGCCTTCGCCAGCTTCGCCGGCCCGACCGGCGGCGGCTACTCCCAGACGGCCGGGTCGTCGGCGATCTGGTCGCCCGCCGGGGACGTGCTCGCGCGGGCCGGAGCTGGTCCGGGTGACCTGGCCCGGGCCACGCTCGAACCTGATCAGGCTGGCTCGTTAGGCCAGCTCGGCGACGCCCTGGGCCACGGCGCAGGGCGCACACAGCCGGACGTCCACGCGACTCGCCTGGTCGGTCGTGAGGTGGCGGGTGATCACCGCGTGCTGGTCACACACCCCGCGGTCGGCCGGGTGCGACCTGGCGCAGTCGCAGTCGCAGTCGCGCCGGGCAAAGACCGGCGAGATGCGCCAGCCTTCCAGCACCGCGCGGACCGCCGGGTCGGTGGCGAGCTTGTGGAACGCCTCGGCGGTCACGGCCGCCGTCCGGTCCGCCCACTCGGTCGCCACGGCCGTCGCGGCCTCCCAGGCCGCGGCCAGCTGACGCATCGGGTTATCTTGTTTGCTGCTCACGGCCCCATCCTCTCACCCCTGGGCGGCAGTGACCAGCCCGTCCGGCTCTCGTCATCCCGTTCGCCGTGGTGAGCGAGCTTAGGATCTGGTGTCAGGAGCCCCGGCAAGCGGGAAGGCGGCGGATGATGACGCGCAGCGTGCGAGAGCAGATGGTGGACAGCGCCGTCATCTTGCTGGCCAAGCACGGCGTGGCCGGCACCTCCTTCACCGAGGTCCTCGCCGCGTCCGGGGCGCCGCGCGGATCTATCTATCACCACTTCCCCGGCGGCAAGGATGAACTGATCGCGGCGGCGATCGAGGTGGCGGGCGCCCGGGCCGGCGCGCTGGTGAGCAGTTTGCGGGGGCGCAGTCCGGCGGAGATCGTGGACGGCTTCTTCGCCATGTGGCGGGCGGTGCTTGACCGGTCGCAGTTCGCGGCCGGGTGTTCGGTGCTGGCGGTGACGGTGGCCGGGAGCCAGGGGAGTTCGGGTGATGCTGACGTGCTGTTGCGGGCGGCGGGCCAGGTTTTCCGCAGCTGGCAGGGCACGCTGGCCGCGGTGCTCGAGGCCGGGGGGGTGCCAGGAGCGTCCGCCGGGGCATTCGCGACGCTGCTGATCGCCGCGAGCGAGGGCGCGGTGGCGCTGAGCCGCGCCGAGCAGAGCTACGCGCCGTTCGACGCGGTGCACCAGATGCTGCGGGACCAGGCCGGCCGATTCTGAGGGTGTTTGCGCTAAAGCCGGTTTGCACAGGCCCGGCTCGCACAGGCCCGGCTTGACTATGATGGTCGTCATAGTCNNAGGATGTCAGCACGCGATGCGAGTCACGCATCCAACCCCGGGAGGCCGTTATGCCGATGATCGACGCCTATGCCAGCGCCGGTACCTTCGCCGACAAGCACCAGCTGGCGGCGGACCTGGCCGGCACGCTGATGCGGATCGAGCAGGTGCCGGATATCCCGATGTTCCGGAAGAACACGGCGGCGTTCATCCACGAGCTGCCGTCGGATTCGCTGTCCAACGTGGACGGGGACAGCACTTACGTGCGGGTGCAGGTCCTGACCAACGCGGGTGCGCTGGACCGGGACAAGCAGCTCCAGGTGGTGCGGCAGTTCACCGACATCATCGCCGCGGCCGCGGGCGACCCGGGCCTGGTCGCCCGGACCTGGGTGCTGATCACCGAGGCCCCGGACGGCGGGTGGGGACTCGGCGGCCACGCCAACACCAACGCCGAGCTCATCGCCGCGGCGCGCGCCCAGATCGCCGAACTCTCCGCGGCGCAAGCTCACCGTACGTCCGAGTAACACGCGCCCCGGCATCGACAATTCAGGATGTCGCCGGTCACGCGCCGTATGACTCACTTTCGTCGTCTCATGGCCCGTAGGCACCTGCCTCCCATCGTCACCGATTCTGCGGGCAAGAGCCACTCACTTGACACAGGAGAAATCGTGGTTGGTCTTCCCCGCCGTCCACTGGGTGACGGTGACGATTCCCCGGCCGGTGAGCGGCGTCAAGCGGCAATTCGCCCTGGCCTGTGCGAGCGTCCTGGCGCCTGGTATCCATTCCGCGAGACGGTAAAGCGAGCTCGTGGACGGGACAGTTTTCACGATCTGGCCCCATTGGCTGGCCATGGAGTAGATGCCGACGGTAGCGCCGATGTGGTGGAAGTAGGCGATCATGCCCTCGAGGTCGGCGCGGTTATTCCGCGTACTGGACTCCCAGCTCGTGATGGTTTCGACGTCGAGCCACCACCGATCCCGGCCGGGAGCAGCGATACCACGGGTCTTCGCATCGAGCTCGGCGATGTTCCACCCGTATTGCCAGGCGCAGGCCCTGTCATCGCCGCCAGCGCACACGCCGTAGGGATCAGCGACAACCATGTCGGTAATAAGGTCATAGTTACTCGCCGGCCAGTCGGTGACCCGGAGATTACCCGGGTTCGCGGTGTTGACGTAGAACGAAACCTTCGGCTGCCTGGTGACACCGGACGAATTCTGGGCCCACGCTATCTCCTCCGCCAGGCAGGGATTCGATGTATTAGCGAGTCCCTCGTTCACGCCTACGATGCCGAACGCCTGGTGCGACGGGAGCGTTTCGGAACATTGCGGATACGACACGTCGTCTCCGCCCGGCGTACCGCTTGTCGCCGATGCATGGGCCGTCAGACCCGGCGCGCCGGCGATAGCCAGCGAACCGAGAACCGCAATGACGATCGCAACGAATCTCATTGATAGCCCTTCCCCATATTATTGACCGGTACGGGCCATATCGTTGGGTACGCCAGCCGGCCAGGACGGCGGGAATGCCGTTGCGGCCCGAGGTGCCGCATCAGCCTGTCCATGCCATCGGCTCAGGCCGCAGGAATGAGCCGCCTCGCACCTTCAGCTGATCCTCCGACGGCTCCGACCGCAGGTGAAGGAGACTGGAGCGCGGCCGGCCTGTGGACAAGCGTTGCGAGCGGCCAGCCGGACGTCACCTGGCGGAGGAGGCCATCACCGTGACGTCCGGTGCGGCGGGCTCCGGCGCTTCGGCGTGGGAATGCGAGTGCACGCCGTCCGCCGGGACGTCGGGGCTGGTGGACACGTCCGCGGGCGCCGTCGTGCGATCGGCGAACAGCACGTAGTGGAAGATCACGAACCGCATCAGGAACGTGACGACGTTGGCCACGAGGTAGACACCCTCGACGACCAGTACGTGCTTGAAGCCGTGCAGGTGCATCGACGCGGCTGTGCGGTAGCCGAGCTTCGTGGCCAGCGTGGAAATGACAGTTGCCACCCCGAAGACGAGCCAGAACGGAATGGTCTCACGCAGCACATCCGGCTTACCCTTGCGCTCCCAGGCCCACCGGCTCAGCACGTAGCTGACGATGGCCCCGCCGATCTGGCTGATCAAGGCCGCGGGCACGGACGTCAGGTGCAAGACGCCGTCGCATACCCCCAGCAGGGTCAGGCTGGTCGCCAGCGCCACGGCGGCCACTCCCATAAACCGGGTGAAACGCACGCTGACATTACTGCGCAGCCAGTTCCACACGCCTACCGCGAGGAGCCGGTCCTGCGTGAGTGCCACGAAGTTCCTCCAGTATTGACTAGCGTTACTCGGGTAAACATCACGGAACGCAGACCCTTGGGTCATCCCGCCGTGTGCGCCGGGCTCTGGCGAGATGGTTCGGTCACGTGTACCGGCACGTAGGTTACCCTGCGAAATTGGGTGCCCGCTGCCAAGTTCACCGACCATCAGCTAACTCTCAGCATTCGTCCAGCCCGGTCACTGGTGCCGCGCTACCCGCTCCGCCCAGCAGGTCACCGGGCCTGGCCGCACGGATAGGCACCGCTTCCTGCGGCCGCGTCCGTGATCGGACGACTGAATGTCAGCTGTCATCCGCCTTTTCAGGAGAATGCCCAGGTACTGAGGTAGGAGCATTTTGTTGTTTTTGACAGTTTGCGTCTTGATAGGCGGTACGTCTCAAATTGATTATCTTGCTGCAATGAGTTCTCCGCGATGAAAACTGGAGTCCGCAGGAAATCTTATTACCGGAAGAAACAACTCCCCTCGGGCTCGCTCGCAGCTCCGAAGACGGCAGTGCCCTGTAACTGTACCCGCCGTCATTCTAATACAAGGCCGCATGCGGTCTACTCTGTTCCACCTGATCCGCGCCTGTTTTAATGAGCTGCGTTCTTTACACCAGGTTTCATCATGCACAGCTTTGCTGGTCCGGCGCGGCATACCATAGCCGGAGCGGGGATACGGCACAATTCGAGCGAGGAGAAGCCGGTGCCGCAAGCGCCAGCACGGCGGGATACCGGTGCGTCATCGGATGTTGCCAAGCTCGTCAGGCTGCATCCCGACCGAGGTGAACTCGTGGGCATATGCGGTCGGCGCGGAGAACCAGGACACCTTCAACCCGGTGTCGTATGGTCAGGCCTGCAACCACATGCCCTGGGGCGGCGGCTGCAACCCGGCGACCGAAGGCTATCTCTCCAGAAACGACGCTCTCGGCCCGACGACCCTGCTCACGACCCAGCGGTGCATGCCGATTTGGCGGTCACGGGTGAACCCGAGCTTCTCGTAGGTCGACAGAGCACCGTGGTAGAGGAAGCCGGCGGGCACCGAACCCGCCAGCTCCGGGTATCCCTCGACAGTCCCCTCGCCTAGGCTCGCGATGAGATCGAGCGCACCGGCGAGAGCCGCCGTGGCCACGCCCTGACGCCGGTGCCCCTTACCGGCGTAGCAGCACGCGATTCGCCAGTCTGGCGGAGTCGTCTGGCCCTTTTCGTACGCCGCCCGGTTCTTGATCCGGGGCACCTCCGCGGGTGCGCCGAACTGACACCAGCCGACACGGTCTTCCCCCGCGAAAACGAGCGAGGCGTGAGCTTTACCCTCTCGGATCCGCTGTTCCTTGGCAGCACGCTTCTGCGGCACGCGTTCCTGCACCTCGCCGGGCCAAGCTGTTCGGGGTGGAAGCCCATGCACCAGCAGCCTCCAAAGATGCCGTTGTTGCGCTCCACCAACGCGGCGAACGCGGCCCAGGTGGACTGATCGAGAGCCTTTACGGTGTACCCCGGTTCGACCACAAGTCCAGCTTAATGCGCGCGATGGCACGAGCCTCTTGGTTCCGAACGAGCGGCGCCGCTGGGCGCTTGGCGGCGCAGGAGCTTGACCGCCTCGGCCATGCGGGCACCTGGACCGAGGCCACCGAACCGGGCCGCCGCAGCCAGCTGCGACAACTTGCCGAAGCCAACATCCCGGTTTAGACCACCAACGACAACATGTCACGGTAAGTTACGACTCTTGTCCGTAAACCAGTAGATCGGACCACGCGTCTCTAATACCAAGGGGTTGTCAGGCCGAACTCTCATAACAGCAAATTGTCAGGCCGCATTGAGCGAGAACGTAGGAGGGGCCCATGGTTCAGTCACTTATGCAACAGGCGCCAGCGCACGTGGACACCGGTATCACGAACGCCGAGCAACTCGACTCCATCCGCGAGGTCATCGCCGGAGGCGTGAGCAGCAGCATGCGCGCCCAAGCTATCCCCGTGCCACTTGTCGTGCAGCGGGCTGAGGGTGATCGGATCTGGGACGTCACAGGCAGCGAGCTGATCGACCTCAACATGGGGTACGGTCCCCACCTATTTGGATACGCGATCCCTGAGCTGGCCGCTGCGCTCGCCCGGCAGATAACGGAAGGTTCGATGACCGGGCTGCCGCATCCGGTCGACCAGGAGGCCGGGGAGCTGATCGCACGGCTAGTGCCGTCGATCGAGCAGGTACGTTTTGCTAACTCAGGAACCGAGGCGGTCGCCTCCTCGCTGCGCCTGGCCAGAGTCGCTACCGGCCGGACAGACGTGCTCACCTTCGACGGGCACTACCACGGGTGGAGCGATACGGTCATGCGCGCCGGGAAGGCGAACTTCCACCTGCCCGCGCCAGAGTCCACCGCACCGCAGCCTGGTGTGCCGGGCATGATTCCGGAGGCGCTCTCCCACACACTCCAGATCCCCTGGAACGACCTGCCCGCCCTGCGCGCCGTGTTCGAGGCCCATGGCGACCAGCTCGCGGCGGTGATTTGCGAGCCGGTGATGGCCAACGCCTGCGTTGTCCCGCCGGCGCCCGGGCAGCTCGAGGAACTTCGCGCGCTGTGCGACCGCTGGGGTGTCTGGCTGATCTTCGATGAGGTGATCACCGGGTTCCGGCTCGCGCGCGGCGGGGCCCAGGAGCGCTACGGGGTCCTCCCGGACCTCACTGTGCTCTCGAAGGTCATGGGCGGCGGCATCCCTGTGGCGGCGTTCGGCGGATCTCGCAGCACGATGGCCATGCTCGCGGACCACCGCGCAATGCACCTCGGGGTGTACGCCGGGAATCACATGTCGGTGCGGGCCGTCGTCACCATGCTCAGGAAGATAGAGCGCTCCCCTGAGACCTACGAGCGACTCGAGCAGCACGGAAGCTACGTTGAGCAGCGGTTGCGTGCGATGTTCGCCGAGGTGAATCGCCCAGCACTGGTCAGCCGGGTCGGTTCGCTGCTATCCGTGTCGCTGCTGCGTCAGCCCGCGGACCTGTCGCACGGCCCTCGCGTGGCCGCCCAGGCGATGGACTTCGCCGCCCACCGCGCGTTGCAGATCAGGGCCCAGCAACGGGGCGTATATTTCCACCCGAGCCCGGTCGAGCCTTGGTTCCTGAGCACCGAACACAGCGCCGAAGACCTCGATCACGTGGTGGATGTTGTGCGCGACGCGCTGGTCGGCCTGCCCGAGTCGCGGTGAGCGGCGGCAGCGGCGACGCGCCGCTCGAGCTCTTGCGGGAGACGGCCGCGCGATCCCCGCAGGCAGTGCTCTTCGCCGAAGAAGCGGGAAACACCACAGCGCAGGATCTCGTCGACCTCGTCGGAACCCGCTTCGAAGCCTACCGCCGGGCCGGGATCGGGCCGGGGTGCCGGGTTGGGGCAGTGGCCTGGCCGGCCGCGTCGTTCGTGGCGGACGTGCTCGCGGTGCTCGCGCTTGAGGCAGTGGTGGTTCCTCTACCGCGGCAGCTGAGTGCGTGGGAACTTGAGCGGACCGAGGAACTTGCCTCGCCGACGCACCTGGCCGCGCCGCTCGACTGGCCGCTGCTGCCGGGGGCCGGCAGCGTAGTGGCAGGCGAACGACTGATCGCCCGCAAGCCGCCCGGCGAAGCGCCGCCTGGTGGCGCCGCCAGCGCTCAGCTCACCTCCGGCACCAGCGGACACACCAGGGTGGCGCTGCGACCAGTCAGCGCCCTGCTGGCAGAGGCGGAGAACTACACCACCGCGCTGGACCTGGGACCGGGCACCGTGCTGGCTTGCCCGGTGCCGCTGCATCATGCGTACGGCTTCGGATTTGCTGCCTTGGCCGCTCCGCTGGCCGGTGTCACTACGGTCGTCACCAGTGCAGACCGGCCTTGGATGCTGTTGCGTGCCCTGCATGAACACGACGTCACGTTGGTGGCCGGCGTCCCGCCGATGCTGCGGGCACTGGCCGAGGCGACCAACGGCCGACCAGGGCACCGCATCGGCTATATGTACGCGGGCATGCCGATGGACCTGCGGACGGCCGAACTCATCGGGACCGTGCTCGGCGGCTGGCTCGGCGACATCTACGGCACGACGGAAACCGGCCCCATCTGCATTCGCCCGCCGGGTCCCTGGCAGGATGCACTCTCCCTTGGCCACCCGCTCGAGGGGGTCCGGGTTGACCTGCGTCCCCTAGAGCCGCAGGCGTCTGCTGCCGACGCGACCGACTCACTGTCAGGTCTTATCACGGTCCACTCGCCGACCGCGATGACCGGATACCTATACCCGGATCGGGTCGATGTCGCGCCGATCGCGGACGGCTTTGTCACCGGTGACATCGGCCGCATGACTCCGGACGGACTAGTGATCGTCGGCCGGCTGGCCAACTGCGTCAACGTCGGCGGTACGAAAGTGAGCCCGGAAGAGGTCGAGGCCGTATTGCTGGAGTTCCCGACGGTGCGTTCCTGCCTGGTCGACGGCGAGCCGGACGAATGGCTCGGCCAGCGGATCCGGGCCACGGTGACTCCGGCCGACGTCGACTTGTCCGCTCTGCAGGCCTTCTGCCGGCAGCGACTATCACCGGCGAAGCAGCCGAGCCGATTCGCCAGCATCGACAGCCTCGAAACCACCGCGACCGGCAAGGTGATCCGCCGGCCAGCCGCTGACCGTCAGCCCCCCGTTCCAAGCGGCCGTTAGCGGACCGACCCGGTCAGCCGGGCGCTCGAGCCCGGTGGTCTCGGCCACACCGAGACCACCGGAGCGTGCTCCTGCCCGTCATGACTGTCGCGTGACCGTCCACACCAGGCAGAAGGGCTTGCCGGCCGGATCGGCGTAGACGCGCCAGTTCGGGCCGGCACCGTCCAGTCGGGTGGCACCGATGTCAAAGACGGCCCGTTCTGCCGCGTCCACGTCCTGGACCGTCACGTCGAGGTGGACCTGCTGCGGGTACGCCGGATCCGGCCAGCGCGGCGCGGTGTACTGCTCCACCTGCTGGAACATCACCGGCTGCGCGCCGTCCTCGCCGATCATGGCGACCCCGTCCGCCTCGTACGTCACCGGCTTGCCGAGCAGCTCCGCGTAGAAGTGGCTCAGCGCCTTCACATCGGGGCAGTCGAGCATCACGCCCATCAGGGTGGTCCGCGGATCGTCCGGATTGCGGCACAGGTCGAACGGGTGACCGGCCGGGTCGGCCAGCGTGTGCCACCGCTCGTTGCGGCGCAGCGGGGTGGCGCCGAGTTGCTGGGCGCGCTCGGCCGCCGCGTCGATGTCCGGTACCCGGAAGTCGAGATGGGCCTGCTGCGGACGGTCCTGGTCCGGCCAGCGGGGCGGCAGGTGGTCGATGGCTCGTTGCAGGCCCATCCGCCAGCCGTCACCGGTGTCGAGCGTGATCCAGTCATCGTCGTCGTCGGGGACGCGTTGCCAGCCGGCCAGCTGCTGGTAGAACGTGGCCAAGGCCTCGATGTCCGGGGCGTCGAGTGCCACGGCCCGCAGTGAGCCGATCGTCCGCTGGCGCGGTTCGGAGGTCATACCCCCGATCCTGCCGATCCCGGGGCCGGCCCGCCACCGGAATACCTGCGTCGAGAAGCCCGGCACCACTAACCGAGCAGGTCGGCGACGGCGGCGATGGCGGGTTCGATGGCCCGCTCGCNNGACGTTGCCGAAGCCCATCACCAGCGCGGGTGGCGCCGCGGGGTCGAGATGGCCGCGGTAGCCGCCGATGCCGTGCAGCCCGACCCGCCGGGCACGCGCCGCGGCGATCACTGCCGTCTCGTCGGCGCCGGGTGGCAGCGGCGCGACCGCCTGGAATCCGGCCGCGAGCCCGGTGAGCTGGACTCGGGGGGCGTGTCTGGCGAACGCGTCGGTCAGTGCGGTGCGGCGGGCGGCGTAGACAGTTCGCATCCGCCGCAGGTGGCGGTCGTACCGGCCGGTTGTGAGCAGGGTGGCCAGGGCGAGCTGGTCGAGCGTGCAGGAGCCGCGGTCACTCATTTCTTTCTCGGCGGCGACCGCTGCGGCCAGTGCTGAAGGAGCGTGGACCCAGCCGAGGCGGACCGCGGGCGCCAGGGCCTTGCTGGCCGTGCCGAGCAGGAAGATCCGGTCTGGGGCCAGTCCCTGCAGCGCGCCGACGGGTTCCTTGTCGTAGCGGAACTCCGAGTCGTAGTCGTCCTCGATGACGTACCCGCCGCGCCGCGCCCAGTCGGTCAGGGCGTGCCGCCGGGCCGGGGACAGGACCACCCCGGTAGGGGCCTGGTGGGCCGGGGTGACCACGACAGCCTGGGCTCCGCTGGCCACCAGCGCGCCGACTACCAGGCCGTGCTCGTCGACCGGCACGT
>PMOU01000563.1:0-747 GCA_003161205.1 Actinomycetota bacterium
AACGCCATCTCCAGCGGCTACCAGCAGATTCCCCTGTCCGACGACAACGACGTCCCGCTTGTCCTCGGGTACCTCTTCGGCATCCTCGGCTGGCTGATCGGGCTGGGCGTCTTCAACGACACGGCCCGCCAGATGCTCGGCAAGCCGGTCGTCGGAGCCGGCGAGGGTCACGTCGGAGATGACCTGGCCAAGTACTTCAGGTACTCGCTGGACCACAAGGTCGTCGGCATCCAGTACCTGTTCGCGATGATCGGCTACTTCCTGACCGGCGGCCTGTTCGCGATGGCGATCAGGGCCGAGCTGCTGTCACCGACGTATCACCTGCTCACCCCGAGCGCCTACCTCGAGGTGGTCGGCGAGCACGGCACCATGATGATGATGATGATGACGTCGGTCGTCATGGGGCCGCTCGGCAACTACCTGGTGCCGCTGATGATCGGCTCGAAGCGGGTCGCGTTCCCCCGGATCGAGGCGCTGTCCTTCTGGCTGACGCCCTGCGCGTTCATCATCTTGCTGTCCAGCCTGCTGGTGGGCGGCTTCCCGACCGGCTGGACCGGCTACGCGCCGTTGTCCATTCAGGCTGGCGAGGGCATGGACGGCTACGCGATCGCGTTCGGCCTGATGGGCATCTCGGCCATCCTGGCCGCGTTCAACCTCGTCGTCACGATCATCTGCTACCGGGCCCCGGGAATGCGGTGGAGCCGGCTGCCGATGTTCGTCTGGTCCATGCTCACCACCGGCTTCCTG
>PMOU01000563.1:778-1131 GCA_003161205.1 Actinomycetota bacterium
CTGTTCTGGTTCTTCGGCCACCCGGAGGTGTACATCCTGGCCTTGCCGGGCTTCGGCATCGTGAGCGAGATCATCCCGGTGTTCTGCCGTAAGCCGCTGTTCGGCTACAAGACCGCCGCGGCGGGCATGCTCGGCGTCGCCATCTTGTCCTTCTTCGTCTGGCNNCTGACCACCGAGCTGATCTCCATTCCGACCGGGTTCATCTACCTGGTGGCGATGGGCACGTTCTGGAAAGCGAAGATCCGGCTGACCGTGCCGATGCTCTTCGCCCTCGGCATGTACTTCAACTTCCTCATCGGCGGGATCTCCGGCGTCGTCCTGTCCGACGTGCCCGCCGACACCACCAGCCACGG
>PMOU01000563.1:1146-3375 GCA_003161205.1 Actinomycetota bacterium
TCCACCTTCCTGCCGCTGTTCGCCGCCGGTGAGCTGGGCCAGCCGAGACGGGTGTTCGAGTACGCGCGCAACCTGGAGACGCTGAACGACTGGGTGTCGATCTCGGCGTTCCTCCTCGGCGTGTCGATGCTCATCTTCCTGTTCAACCTGGTGATGTCGACCGTGTTCTGGCGGCAGCGCGAGATCGGCAACCCGTGGCGGTCCCGCGGCCTGGAATGGCAGGTCAGCTCACCGCCGCCGCCGAACAACTTCCAGCACGTCCCGGTGGTCCTGTCGGGTCCGTATGAGTACGGCGACCCCCAGGCCCTGCCGGTCGCCGATCTGAACCCGCCCGCCGGAGTGATCAGCGGCGCCCTCGCCGGAACGGAGGCCTGACCGTGTCCGAGGCAACCGCGGCGGGCAGCGAAGAGGCCGCCACCAGGGCCGTCGAAGAGCAGGCGTTCTACCACGAGGCCGCGCTGAACGCGGCCTGGACAGGCTCCAGGCTCGCCATCGGCGGCTTGTCGTTCCTGTTCGGCGCGTTCGCGTTCGCGTACTTCTACCTGCAGTCGGCCAACTCCCACCAGATGTGGCTGCCGAGTTCCACCACACCCCCGCACATGTATTACGGCGCCACGATCGCGGGGCTGATCGCGGTGAGCGCGATCATCCAGACCGCCGGGCTGCAGCAGATCAAGGCGGGCCGGAAGACCCCGTGGACGCAGGCNNAACCTGCCGTTCCAGCCGGGCCAGTCCGGCTTCGCCAGCGTTTTCGTCGGGTTCTACCCGGTCGCGCTGACCGTTTGGCTCTGCGCCATGATATGGCTGGAGATATTGTTCATGCGGGCGCGCTCGATCCCGGCCATCTCGTTTGTCGAGCAGCCGCCTACCTATAGTGAGGCGTTCAACGTCCAGCGGTTCCAAGCGTCGCTCAGCTCGTTCACCGTCGTCTGGAACTACCTGGCCGTCGTCGCGTTGATCTTCTGGGTGCTGTTCTACGTACGGTAGTAGTAAGAGGGATATCCTGCACTGCTGGAGGTTCGGTGACTGAGCTGGTTCTCGCTGATGGCCCGACCAGGTACCTGGGCGGGTCGATCGAGACGTTCGCGCTGCCCTACGGTGCTTTCATCCTGATCACCGTCGTGCTCTACTTCGCTTTCAAGCGACCGCACAATGTGCCCCGGATGCGGTACCTGACCCCCGCCCATCAGAGCTCAACCGGCACCCGCGAACCGGGCCGGACCGGCATGATCCGGCTCCGCGGCCGCATGCCGGCCAGCGCAGTCGTAGCTGAGGCGGAGACCGGGGTGCCCGGCCTGCAGCCGCCGAACGCGTCGGAGGCCCTGCAGGACCCCGATATCCTTCCCGACACCGAGTTCACGCACCCCGCGGACGAGGCAGAAGGCGACGCGTGACGCAAGTGCCTAGCGCCTTTCCCGTCGCCGCGACGGTACCCGCGGGCCGCGTCGTGCCCGGCGGTCTCCCGCCGAGGCGCTCGCCGCGCGTGATCGGCCGCGCTCTCGTCGCGCTGACCAAGCCGCGGATCATCGAGCTGCTTCTCGTCACCACGCTGCCGACCATGCTGCTGGCCCAGCGCGGCCTGCCCTCTATCCGGCTGATCCTGGTCACGCTTGTCGGCGGCACGCTGGCCGCGGGCAGCGCCAACACGATCAACTGCTACATCGACCGCGATATCGACGCGGTGATGAAGCGGACCTCGCGCCGCCCGCTGGTGGTCAACGGGCACGGCACGATCAAGCCGTGGGAGGCCCTGGTCTGGGGCATCGTGCTCGGTGCGGCGGCCACGCTGCTGCTCGGCCTGCTGGCTAACTGGCTGGCGGCCGCGCTGGCCGACGCGGCGATCCTGTTCTACATCTTCGTGTACACGCTGCTGCTCAAGCGGCGCAGCCCGTCCAACATCGTGATCGGCGGCGCGGCGGGCTGCTTCCCGGTCCTGGTCGGCTGGGCGGCGGTGACCGGCAGGGTCGGCGTGCCCGCCGTCGTGCTGTTCGCGGTCATCTTCCTGTGGACTCCGCCGCACTTCTGGGCGCTGGCCATGAAGTTCCGCAAGGACTACGCGGCGGCCAACGTGCCGATGCTGCCGGTGGTGGCCTCGCCGGTCGTCGTCGTGCGGAAGATCCTGTGGTACTCCTACGCGATGGTGGCGGCCACGCTCGTCCTGATCCCGTACGCCGGCTGGATCTACGGCGCCTTCGCCGCCGCCCTGGGCGTC
Organism: Actinomycetota bacterium; assembly: GCA_003161205.1. Next base: position 3,359 of record PMOU01000563.1, read on the forward strand.
TGGTTCCTGGCCGAGGC
>PMOU01000563.1:3454-3580 GCA_003161205.1 Actinomycetota bacterium
GACGCCGTGCCGCTGCCGGACAATATTTTTCGGAACGGGCCCGGGTGCGTGCCTCGAGTCATGCTTCTCGGCGGCACGAGCGAGATAGGCCTGGCCATCCTGGCTGCCCTCGATCTCCCCGCCACC
>PMOU01000167.1 GCA_003161205.1 Actinomycetota bacterium
GCCGGTCGGCGTTCTGCTCGATGGTGGCGAGCAGGTCGGCCTCGTCGGCCTCAGACCACTCCACGTCCGTCTGCCGCAGGCTGCTCACGCTGGCCTTGATCGAGGCCAGCGGCGTGCGCAGGTCGTGGCTGACCGCCGCGAGCAGCGCGGTCCGCATCCGGTTGCCCTCGGCCAGCGCCTCGGCCTGGGCCGCCTGGGTGCGCAGCCGCTCGCGGTCGAGCGCGGCCGCCGCCTGGGCCGCGTAGCCGGCCAGCAGCGCGGGCGTGGCCGAATCGGCCTGCCCGGTGACCAGCAGGGTCAGGTCGGTGCGGATGTCGATGCGGGACGCGGCGGGCAAGCTGCCGTCGACGTTGCTCGAGGCGGTCCGCACCCACCGCCCGCCCGCCCGTTCCTGCAGTTCAGCCTGGCCGCCGTGGGTCCGGGTCAGGTGATCGAGGACCGCCTGGGGTGAATCGGCGCCGCCCAGGACCGTCTGCGCGAGCTCGAGCAGCGAGGCCGCTTCTTCCCGGGCCAGCGCAGCCTGGACGGCGCGCCGGGCGGCGAGGTGAACGACGCTGCTGACCGCGACCGCGACCGTCACGAAGAGCAGCAGCGCCAGCAGCTCCCGCGGGTCCTGAATGTTGAAAGTGTGCAGCGGCACGGTGAAGTACCAGTTCATCAGGAGGCTGGCGGCCACCGCGGCGAGAACGGCCGGCCAGAAGCCGCCGAGCACCGCGATCGTCACCACGGCGACGAGGTAGACGAGCACGTCGTCGGCCAGGTTCAGGTGCTGCCGCGAGGTCGCCATGACCACGGTAATCAGCGGCAGCGCGGCAGCGGCGAGGACCACGCCCGCCAGGCGGCGGCGGATGTCGATCGCGCTCGCGGTACGGGCGTCGGCCGCGGTCACCAGGCCGCCCTGGGTACCCGTGGCGGCTCGCTTAGCTGTCCGCATGCCCGTATGTGTACCCACTCTTACCAGTGTGAGCCGTCGCGCGTACCAACGGAACACCAGGCCGAGCCCCGCGCCGGCCAGCGCGCTCACGCCGATGACGACGGCCGCGTGGACGGCGGCCGGTCCGGTCGGCCGCAGCTGCGCGTAGGGCGGCCGGGAGAACCCCGCCGCGGTGAGCCAGCCGATGCCGGCCAGCGGNNGCGGCCGCCACCGTGCCGACCGTCAGGAACATGGCGAAGCTCACCGGCAACGCGTAGGGCGCCGGTATCGCGCGGTGTCCCAGGCCAAGAGTCATCTCTTCTCTATTTCAGCCCCGCTACCAGGCAATATCAGCGATCTTGACGGAACCTTAACGGCCGGCTGGGCAAGCTTGACGGGCCGCATACGGCGGCGCGCGGGCGGCGCGAATAGCGTCGGATGACATGATCAGCAGATCAGCGCGCGGAATGGAGCTAGCAGCCAAGTGACGGAGCGGACAGCCTAGTGGCGGTGCGGAAGGCGGCCGGCCTGCTCGACGGCCGGGGCGGCGAACTACCGGAGACCACCTGGTACTCGGTCAAGCGCCGGTTGCTCGGCCCGCCGATGGTTACCGAGCAGCTCAAGGAGGAGCGGCTGTCCAAGCCGCTCGCGCTGGGCGTGCTTTCCTGCGACGGGATCTCCTCGGCCGCCTACGGCACCGAGGAAATGCTCATCGTCTTGGTCGGCGCCGTGGGCGTCACGGCCTTCAACCTGATCTTGCCGATGACGCTGGTGGTCCTGTTCGGCATCTTCATCGTGGTGCTCTCCTACCGAGAGGTGGTATCGGTCTACACCCGGGCCGGCGGCTCCTACGTGGTGGCCCGGGAGAACTTCGGGCCGCGGGTGGCCCAGATCGCGGCCGTGTCGCTTCTGATCGACTACGTGGTCACGGTCGCGGTGCAGACCGCTGCCGGCAGCGCGGCCATCGTGTCGGCGTTCCCCGCGCTGAGCCGGATTCCGCACGTCGGTCCCAACGAGATCCTGACCATCATCTCGGTCATCGCCATCCTGATCATGTGCTACACGAACCTGCGCGGGATCAGGGAGGCGGGCCGCGCGTTCGCGCTGCCCACGTACCTGTTCTCCGGCTCGGTCGGGGTGCTGATCGTCGTCGGGGTGATCCGCGAGATCCTCGGCAACCTGCATCATGTGCACCGCTACCCCTCGGCCGTCTTCGCCTTCGGCCACAGCACGCAGGGGATCCTCAGCTTCGCGATGATCTTCATCCTGCTGAAGGCGTTCGCCAACGGCGGCTCCTCGCTGACCGGCATCGAGGCGGTGTCCAACGCGGTCAGCGCGCTCCGCCCGCCCGAGGGCCGTAACGCTCGTCAGGTGCTCGTCATCCAGGGATCCATTGTCATCTTCCTCATCGGCGGCATCTCCTGGCTGGCGCACCTCACCCACGCCACCCCCTACGTGTACGGCTACCCGACGGTGCTGGCCCAGGAGGCGGACACTGTCTTCGGGTCCTCGGCCCACTTCATGTTCTACGTCGTCCAGGCGGCGACGGCCGCGATCCTGTTCACCGGCGGGAACACCAGCTTCAGCGGGTTCCCGTTCCTGGCCAGCTTCGTCGCCGGCGACTCGTTCCTGCCGCGGTGGCTGACCAAGCGCGGGCACCGGCTGGTGTTCTCCAACGGGATCATC
>PMOU01000642.1 GCA_003161205.1 Actinomycetota bacterium
ACCTGGAGAAGGACGCCGCGCTCGAGCGCAGGTTCCAGCCCATCCAGGTGGCCGAGCCGACGATCTCGCACACGATCGAGATCCTCAAGGGCCTGCGGGACCGGTACGAGGCGCACCACCGCGTGTCCATCACCGACAGCGCGCTGGTGGCCGCGGCCCAGCTGGCCGACCGTTACATCAGCGACCGCTTCCTGCCGGACAAGGCCATCGACCTGATCGACGAGGCCGGCTCCCGGATGAGGATCCGCCGCATGACCGCGCCACCGGACCTGCGGGAGTACGACGAGAAGATCGCCCAGGTGCGCCGGGAGAAGGAATCGGCCATCGACTCGCAGGACTTCGAAAAAGCAGCGGCGTTGCGCGACACCGAGAAGCAGCTGCTCGCCAAGAAGGCCTCCCGCGAGAAGGAATGGAAGGCCGGCGACATGGATATCGTCGCCGAGGTGAACGAGGAGCTCATCGCCGAGGTCCTCGCGACCGCGACCGGCATTCCCGTGTTCAAGCTCACCGAAGAGGAGTCGCAGCGACTGCTCCGGATGGAGGACGAGCTGCACCGGCGGGTGATCGGCCAGAACGACGCGATCAAGGCCCTGTCTCAGGCGATCCGGCGGACCCGGGCCGGTCTGAAGGACCCCAAGCGTCCCGGCGGGTCGTTCATCTTCGCGGGCCCCTCCGGTGTCGGCAAGACGGAGCTGTCCAAGACGCTGGCCGAGTTCCTGTTCGGCGACGAGGATTCGCTTATCCAGCTGGACATGAGCGAGTACATGGAGAAGCACACGGTCTCGCGGCTGTTCGGGTCTCCGCCCGGATACGTCGGCTACGAGGAAGGCGGCCAGCTCACCGAGAAGGTCCGCCGCCGCCCGTTCTCCGTCGTCCTGTTCGACGAGATCGAGAAGGCGCACCCGGACATCTTCAACTCGCTCCTGCAGATCCTGGAAGACGGCCGCCTGACCGACGCCCAGGGCCGGATGGTCGACTTCAAGAACACGGTCATCATCATGACGACCAACCTGGGCACCCGCGACATCTCCAAGGGCGTGTCCGTGGGCTTCGCCCGGCAGGGTGAATCCAGGGGTTCCTACGACCGGATGAAGTCCAAGGTGGGTGAGGAGCTGAAGCAGCACTTCCGGCCCGAGTTCCTGAACCGCGTGGACGACATCATCGTGTTCCACCAGCTCGAGCGCGAAGAGATCTTCAGCATCGTCGACCTCATGATCGCCAAGGTGGACCAGCGGCTCAAGGACCGTGACATGACCATGGAACTGCGGCCGGCCGCCAAGGACCTGCTGTCTCAGCGTGGCTACGACCCGGTCCTCGGGGCCAGGCCGCTGCGCCGGACGATTCAGCGGGAGATCGAGGACAGCCTGTCGGAGAAGATCCTGTTCGGCGAGCTCAGGCCCGGCCAGAACGTCATCGTCGACGCCACGGGCACCGGGGAGACCGCCACGTTCACGTTCAACGGCGAGCCGAAGCCGGACGTCGTGCCCGATGTGCCGGCGGCAGAGCTGGCGAGCGAGCCGGTCGCCACCAAGACCGGTGCGGTCGGCAGCCCGACGGGTGGCTCAGGCAGCCAGGACGGCGGCGGGACCGCCTCCGCGCTCGGCTAAGGCGATGAGACCCGGGTCCTACGTGCTGCGGCACCGTAGGGCCCGGGTCTTACGTTGTGCCGGCTGTTGTCTTGGCGGTTACGGCGGCACCGGGAAGCGCGTAGCGCCCGTCCGGCAGCGGATCGACCAGGCCGTCGGCGACGAGCCCGTCCAGGGCACGAGCCAGCTGCGCCTGCCCGGGCCAGACCGCGTCGAAATCGTCGCGGCTCACCGGGTCGCCCGAATCGCGAAGCACCGCGAGCAGGCGGCCGCGGCATTGCCGGTCCGTTCCGTCGTAGCGCTGGGTTCGGCGCCTGGCCGTCTCCGCGGGCCTGCCCGCGGCCAGCCAGGCGCACTGGCCCGCCACCGGGCAGGCTCCGCACCGTGGGCTGGCCGCCGTGCACACCAGCGCGCCCAGTTCCATCACCGCCACCGACCAGCGCGCCGCGACCGCGGCCTCGGCGGGCAGTAGCGACTCGGCCAGCCGCGTCTCCGCGACGGACAGCGCCGTGGCCGGCTGCGGCGCACCCGTGACCAGGCGGGCCAGCACGCGCCGGACGTTGGTGTCCAGGACGGCGTGCCGCTGGCCGAAGGCGAAGCTGGCCACGGCCGCGGCGGTATAACTACCGATCCCCGGCAGCTGGAGCAGGGCTTCCCGGTCGGCCGGCACGACCCCGCCGTGCCGCACGGTCACGATGGTCGCCGTCTCGTGCAGCCGGAGCGCGCGCCGGGGATAGCCGAGCCTGCCCCACTGCCTGATCGCCTCGCCCGGCGGTTCGGCCGCGAGCGCGGCCGGTCCGGGCCACCGGTCCAGCCACGCCTGATGAGCCGGGATCACCCGGCTGACCGGCGTCTGCTGCAGCATGATCTCGCTGACCAGGACCGACCAGGGTGTCGTACCAGGAGTGCGCCACGGGAGGTCCCGGGCGTGGCGCGCATACCAGGCCAGGACCGGCTCCGAGTAGGGCGTCGACATGATGCTCTATCGTGGCATGCGCACGGCTATGGCGCGGCCAGGAACGGGCCGTTTCCCGGTCGCGGCCGTGGGTCCGGCCAGCACGCGGCAGGAACGCGCCATTCTCCGGCCGGCGGGTCTTCGCCACTGCGAGTGCGACCGATTGCATACTCTCCGTATGGATTGGAATGCTTATAGCGACGAAGACGAAACGGGCCAGCCCGACTCCTACTGGCGCCGGAGGGCCATCGCGCTGGCCGTTGGCCTGAGCCTGCTCGGCATGCTGGCCTGGGCGTTTTCCGGTGGCGGCGGGAAGCCCGCCAGCGCCGTGAAGAGCTCGCAGGCGGCTGCCATCTCACCGGCCGCGGCCTNNGCTGGACCAGTACATGCCGTGGCTAGCCCGTCCGCTTCCGGCCAGGCCCGCACCAGATCCGCCGCGGCGGTGACAGCGTCGCCGGTGAGCACCAAACCGGGCGGTGACTGCTCGCCGGGCGCGGTGGTGCTCAGCCTGGTCAGCGCCAGGTCCGAGTACCGCCGCGGCCAGGATCCCGAGTTCGACCTCTACGCCGTCTCCACCGCGTCCGGCACATGCTCCTTCGACACCGCGCCGGGAAATCTCCATGTGGTGGTGATATCAGCGGACCACGTCGTCTGGGATTCGGCCGATTGCGCCCGCGGCGAGACCAGCCGGGTCGTCAAACTCACGCGCGGTATCCCGGCGCAGGAGTCGGTCACCTGGAACCGGGCCATCACGCTGTCTGGCTGCGTGACGCTGGCCTCTTCCGCAAGTCCAGGCACCTACCAGGTGCAAGCCCGGGCCGCGGGTGTCGTCAGCCTCACGCGCACCTTCAAGCTCGGGGACTGACCTGCTGGTGCCGAGGTTAACGCCGCCTCCCTTCCAACGGCCTCCACGCGGGTAAAAGTCCCTGGACCTGACCACGACGAAGGACCATTGGTGTTGCGGGAACAACGCCAATGGTCCTTCGTTGTCCCTCCCGGGCGGGAGCAGACTCACACGCCTGGGGAGGATGGGGTGGGTGGGGTTCGCGGGACGGGGGCAGCCTGCGCCAGGCGCCGCGATGCCAGCCGCGGCGGTAACTCGTCGCCAGTGTCCGGACTCGCCAG
>PMOU01000453.1 GCA_003161205.1 Actinomycetota bacterium
CCTGCGCCGCGGTGCCTGCCCTCGCCTCCGACCGCACGGTCTGCACGCTGGACACGAACCCGTCGCACTTGCCCTGCCCCCACTGAAGGTGGCTCGCGTGCCAGCTCTGCGAAGGCACGCCGTAGTACTGCTTGGTCGCGGGCTGCTGGAACGCCCGGATGACCTGGCCGTCTGCCCCCACGTTGGACACCTCGGGTTCACCATCGGGTCCGAGCGGGAATCCGTCACCCCGGCCCCGCAGCATGCCGAGGTAGTTGTCGNNAGCACCACGATGTGCTTGATCTGGGGCAGCAGGTCGGTGCCGGCCGGGCGCGCCGGCTGGGGAAGCGCGCCCGGCTTGGCCGTCGCGCGGTGGCGGAGCAGGCGTTTCGTCTCACGGTGTTCCAGCACGTCCCACACGGGTGTGGCCGCCTTTCGTCGCTAAGCCCTTATCCATGATCGTGGCCAGTTCCAGGGTGGATACCAGTGGCCCTTCCTCGCGGGCTCATGCGCTGGATCGTGAGCTGCCCGTCAGGCGCGATTTTATGTAATGCACCCGTGTTTGACCGGCAGTCACCGGCAGTCCCGGCATTCGCTGTCGATCGCCAGCGCGTACGCGTAATGGCATAAGTATTACGCAGTAATAAGATGATGTCAGCCGCGGGCGAGGAGAGGGCGGAGGGACATGAGCAGCGCAGGCGCAGCGGACGACGCCCGACCGCGCGCCCACGCCAGCGCGCCCGCCGGATCGGGCCTGCCCGAGAGCATCGCGGCGGCCTGGGGTGTCCGCGAGCGGCCGCATAAAGGCCCGAGACCGGGGCTCAGCCTGCCGCGCATCGTGGCCGCCGCGGTACAGATCGCGGACGCCGAGGGGCTTGACGCGGTTTCGATGGGACGGGTGGCCGCCGAACTCGGTGCCGCCCCTATGTCCTTGTACCGGCACGTGTCGGCCAAGGAAGAGCTGCTTAACCTGATGGTCGATGCCGCCTGGGGCGACTCCCCCGACCTGCCCGCGGCCGACGAGGGCTGGCGATCCGGGCTTTCCCGCTGGGCCTGGGCGTTCCGCGCCAGCTTGCGGCGGCACCCGTGGGCGGTCCGCCTCCCGCTGAACAGCCTGCCGATCCTGCCCTGCGCGGTGGCCTGGTTCGAGCACGCCCTAGCCTGCATGCGGGACACCCCGCTGACCGAGGCGCGCAAGGCCTCGGTGATCTTGCTGCTGTCCGGCTACGTCAGGAACCTCGCCGCGACCGAGTCCGACATTGAGGCGGCGATGCGGACATCCGGACTGAGCCCGGACGAATGGATGGCCGCCTACCCCCGCATGCTGCGCCAGCTGACCGATCCGGAGCGGTTCCCGGCGCTCAGCGCCTTCATCGCGGCCGGGGTCTTCGACGCCGCGGACGGCCCGGACGACGAGTTCATCTTCGGTCTCGACCGCATCCTGGACGGCATCGAGCACCTCATCCAGGCCACCTGAGCCCAAGGCCCGCCAGGCGCGATGCTGATTCCACGGGCTGGCCAGTTTCGGTCGCCGGTCCAGCCGGAATCCCAGTCCCTTCCAGTCCCTACAGTCACTCACGTGCGCCTGCCACGTAAAAGCGAACCGGCCCAATGTTCCACTGGGCCGGTTCCATGCGGCCCAATGGTCCATTGGGCCGGACGCGAGAGGACCCAAGGGCGGACGCGGGAGGTGATCCCGGTCGCATCAGTTGCTCCAGTAACAGCTGTTCGGGCCGGGCACCGGACACTACGCGGCGATGGTCAATCCGAGATCGCGGCGACGGCCTCGGGGGGAGGAAAGCGGTCGTCAATCCGAGATCGCGGTCATGGCGTCGGGCCCGAAACTAGCCAGGATCATGACGCGCCGAGGGCGAGCAGGGCCTTGCGGAGCTGGGTTAGGTCGTCGGGGGTGCAGTCGACGTGGGGGCTGATCCGGAGCAGGGGCTCGGTCATCTCGCGGGGGGCGCGGGCGGCGGCGCCGGCGGTGGTGACGATGCCGTACTCGCCGAGCAGGCGGGCCCGGGTGGCCGGGATGTCCTGGCCACCGGCGGCCCGCAGGGCGGTGATGGCGGAGCCGGCGTCCACGGGTCCCGCCAGCTGCCAGCCGGGCAGGTCAGCGAGGGTCTCGCGGGTCTGGCGGCCGACCTGGGCCAGGCGCTGCCAGACGCGGGGCGGATCGGCTTGCAGGTACTCCTGGACAGCGGTACACAGGCCGATCCAGGTCGCCACGTTGGCCTCGCCCGCCTCCAGCAGCCACAGGGGGCTGGCGTCGGGCGGCCGCGAGCTCGCCATCAGGTCGGAGGCGCTGATCGCCAGTTGATCCCACCAGGGCTCGGCGACGCCGAGCACGCCGACGCCGCGGGGACCGGTGAGCCATTTGCGGCTGGTCGCGTAGATCGCGTCGGCGCCGCAGGCGGTGTCGACGTGGCCGAGGGCTTGGGCCGCGTCCACCCATAGCGGCACATCGGCCGTACGGCACAGCGCCGCGGCTGCCGCGGCCGGCTGCACCAGGGGCCGGTGCGAGGTTACCTGGGTCAGGTGGACCAAGGCCGGGCGCCGGGCCGGCGGCTGCGCGAGCAGCCGTTCCAGCGCGGCCAGGTCAACGGCGCCGTGGCCGCCGGTCGCCACCTCGGTGACGCGCAGGCCACGGTGGCCGAACGCGTCCAGGTTCGGACCCCACTCGCTCGGCACCACCGCGACGGTGTCGCCGGCGCGGAGCGGCCAGGCTGCGAGCAAGGCTTTGAGCGCGGCCTCCGCGCTTGGCACGAACGCCAAGCCGGCGGCGGGGACGCCGAGCAGGCGGGCGAGGTCGGCGTGGCCCTGGGCGAGCACCGGCGCGGCTTCGGCCGCCGCCACGTAGGCGCCGACGGCGGCCTCACGCTCGGCGTGCGCGGCCGTCGCGGCCAGGGTGGCCACCGAGGAGCGGCCGGCCGCGGCGCTGTCCAGATGGATCCGCTGCGCGGGCACCCGCCGCTCCCGCCACCAGCGCCACTGCGGATCGGTCTGATCACCCACCGGGACGTGCCCCGCTAGGACGTGGCTTGTTCGGAGTCGCGTGACTCCTGCGCATCGCGCTCCGGCGGGTCATCACCGGCGGACGCGGAATCCTTCGCCGCGGGGGAATCCCCGGCGTCTTGCGCCTCCCCGGCATCATCGGTTTCCCCGGCGTCATGGGCGGTCGCGGCGGTCGCGGCGGCGGGGTCGGTGGTGGCCGGGACGCCTACGTAGGGGTCGGGTGACGGGGCCGGGCGGCGCTGGATGCGGTAGAACCAGACCGCGCCGATCACGGCCAGGATGGACGCGATGTACAGGTTCAGCCGCAGGCCGAAGATGTACACCGACGAGTCGACCCGGAGCGACTCCTCGAAAATCCGGTACGCGGAATAGCCGAAGACATACAGGGCGAACAGGCCCGGCGGCTTGATCTTGCGGTGATGGCCCAGCCAGACGAGCACGGCCGCCCAGGCGAAGTCGAAGATCAGCTCGTACAGGAAGGTCGGCTGGAAGGTGCTGGCGCCCAGGTACCGAGCCGGGATCCCGCCGGCCACCCGGTACTGGTACGGGATCTCCAGGCCCCAGGGCAGCGTCGTCGGGCGGCCGAAGAGCTCCTTGTTGAAGTAGTTCCCGATCCGGCCGATGCCCTGCGCCACCAGCAGGGCGGGCGCCACGGCGTTCATGAACAGGCCCACGTTGGCCTTGTCCCGGCGCAGCCGCCAGATACCGACCACGGCGGCCAGGGCGATCCCGCCCCAGATGCCGAGCCCGCCGTCCCACACCGCGAAGACCCCGTACCACACGTGCGGGACGTCCATCGGCGTGGTGATGTCGAAGTAGATCCGGCCGCCGACGATCCCGGCCGGGACGCTCCACAGCGCGACGTCGCCCACCAGGTCGGGATCCCCGCCGACCGCGCTCCAGCGCCGCCTGGTAATGATGATGGCAATGGTGATGCCGACCAGGTACATCAGGGCGTAGAAGTGAATGTCCAGCGGGCCGATGTGAAAGCTGTTAATCGACGGACTGGGAAGGTACGCCGGCATCGCCATGGCCATAGGGCCGAGGGTACTCGTCCTGACGGCAGCGCCACGAACTGACTCGGCCCCGCGGGGCACGAGGGTGGCGGGTGCGGGAGGCGGGACCGTTCGGCCTGATTATTTGTCGGCTGGCTCCGGACGGCCAGCGGCGAGCGGCCTGGTACCCGCGTCGGAGGCCGCCACCGCACGGGGTGCCACCGTGGTCGCCGGCACCTGCGGGGCGGTCGACGAGCGGTCCGGACGGCCTGCCAGCCGGTACACGTCGGATCCGTCCACCGTTTCCCGCTCCAGCAGCTCGGCGACCAGCGCGTCCAGTTCGTGCCGGTGGGTCTTGAGGGTTTCGACCGCCCGCTCCTCGGCCTCGCGCAGCAGCCGGGAGACCTCGCGGTCGATTTCCGCCTGGGTGGCCTCGGCGAACGGGCGGCTGGACATGCCGGGACCGCCGCCGCCCAGGAACACCGACCCGCCCTCCGGATACCCGATCGGGCCGAGCGTCTTGGACAGGCCGAACTCCCTGACCATCTTGATGGCCAGTTCGGTCGCCCCGGCCAGGTCGTTCGCGGCCCCGGTGGAGCCCTGACCCAGCACCACCAGCTCGGCGGCCCGGCCGCCGAGGCGGACCGCAAGCGAGTCGTGCAGGTAGTCCTCGGTGTACATATGCCGTTCGACCAGCGGCAGCTGCTCGGTCACGCCGAGCGTCTGCCCGGCCGGCAAGATCGTCACCTTGGCCACCGGATCGGCGTGCTCGGCCAGCGCGGCGACCAGGGCGTGCCCGGACTCGTGCACCGCCACCGCGTTCTTCTCCTCGGGCAGCAGCACGTTGGAGCCTTCCCGGCGGCCCAGGATGATCCGGTCCCTGGCCCCGTCGAAGTCGGCGGGGGTCAGCGTCTCCCGGCCCTCCCGGACGGCGAAGATGGCCGCCTCGTTGACCAGGTTGGCCAGGTCGGCGCCGGAAAAGCCGGGCGTGCCGCGGGCGATCGCGTTCAGGTCCACGCCGCCGGCCAGCTTCTTGCCCCGGCAGTGCACGGCCAGGATCGCGGACCGCTCGTGCACGTTCGGCAGCGGGATCGTGACCTGCCGGTCGAACCGGCCCGGCCGGAGCAGGGCCGGGTCGAGGATCTCCGGGCGGTTCGTGGCCGCGAGCACCACGATGCCCGTCGACGGCTCGAAGCCGTCCATCTCAGCCAGCAGCTGGTTAAGGGTCTGCTCCCGTTCGTCGTTGGCCACGTACCCGCCCGCGCCGCCGGNNCCGACGAACATCTCCACGAAGCTGGAGCCCGTCACGGAGAAGAACGGCACGGCCGCCTCGCCCGCCACCGCGCGGGCCAGCAGGGTCTTGCCGGTTCCGGGCGGTCCGACCATCAGCACGCCCCGGGGCACCATCGCGCCGGCCCGGGTGTAGCGCTCCGGCTTGCGCAGGAAGTCCACCACCTCGGAGATCTCTTCCTTCGCCCCCTCGTAGCCGGCCACGTCAGAGAACTTGGTGTTGGGCCGCTCTTCGTCGAACACCTTGGCCCGGGACCGGCCGACACCCATGACGCCCTGCAGACCGCCGCCCGCGCCCTTGGAAATCCGGCGGAAGAGCCAGATGGAGATCCCGATCGGCAGCCCGAAGACGATCAGGTAGACCAGCACCTCGGTGCCGAAGCCATTACCCGCCGGGGTCGCGGTGACCTGCACGTTGTCGGTCGCCAGCTGGTTGAGGAAGGACTGCTGCGCCTGCGGCGGGATGACCACGGTGTAGGACTTGCCGTTGGTCAGCGTCCCGCTGCTCGTGCCGCCTGCCGTCGAGGCGATATCGATCGTCTTCACCTGGTGCGCCGACGAGTCGGCCAGGAACTGGGTGTAGGTGAGACTGGTCGAAGTCGTGCGCGTGGGCAGGAACAGGTAGAGGAAGAAGATGACCGCGATCGCGATCGGCCAGAGCCAGTGCCGCCAGGCAGGCGGGGGCGGGGGCGCGGACGCCTTCGGCTTGTCCCCGGGCGGCGGCGGTGTGGCTTGTTTGCTCATGTCAGCTCCTTGTGCTGCCCAGTATGCCCGGCCCTTACCGGTGCGATGCTCGCGGGAAGGCGATCTTCGGCGAACGGTCAGGTAACTCGCAGCGTCTACGGAATCAGCACTGCGGCGCCGTCAAACCTTCCCGCCTTCAGGTCTTGGAGGGCACGGTCCGCTGTGTCCAGTGGGTAGGGATGGACGGTGACGGCCAGTTTGTGCTCGGCCGCGAAGCGGAGGAACTCGCGGGCGTCCGCCCGGGTATTGGACGTGACGCTGCGCAGCTGCCGCTCCTGGAACAGGTGCTTCTCGTAGTTGAGCGGCGGGATGTCGGACAGGTAGATGCCCGCGATCGACAAGGTGCCGCCCCGGTCCAGCGCGGCCAGGGCGGGCAGCACCAGGTCGCCGACGGGCGCGAACAAGATCGCGGCGTCGAGCGGTTCCGGCGGCATGTCCGCCGCGCCGCCGGCCGAGGCGGCGCCGAGCTCGAGCGCCAGCTGGCGGGCCTGCTCGCCGCGGGTCAGCACGTGCACCGTGGCCCCCTGGGCCAGGGCGACCTGGGTGGCCAGGTGCGCGCTGCCGCCGAAGCCGTAGATGCCCAGACGGCCGCCTGGAGGGAGTTCGGCTCGTTTGAGCGCGCGGTAGCCGATGATGCCCGCGCAGAGCAACGGGGCGAGCTCGGCGTCGGAGTAGCCCTCGGGCAGGTGGTGCGCGTACGCGGCGGGCATCGTCATGTACTCGGCGTACCCGCCGTCGGCGTCCCAGCCGGTGTACAGCGAATGGGGGCACAGGTTCTCGGCGCCGCGGCGGCAGTACACGCACACCCCGTCGGTCCAGCGGAGCCAGGCCGCGCCAGCCCGGTCCCCGACGACGAACTCGCCATTGGTGGCCTCGCCCGCGGCCGCCACTTCGCCGACTACTTCGTGGCCGGGGGTCACGCCCGGGCGGTGCGGCGGCAGATCGCCCTCGGTCACGTGCAGGTCAGTGCGGCAGACGCCACAGGCCAGCACGCGCAGCAGCAGCTCGCCGGGTCCTGGTCGCGGGATGTCGTCATCGGGGTGCAGGCGCAGCGGGTGGCCGGTAACCGGCCCGGGCGCTTCGACATGCCACGCACGCATACCCGCACGTTACCTCCGGGCCGCGGGCGGCCGCGGTCCGGGTCTTGCCCAGGGTCCGGGGTCTTGTTCAGAGTCCGGCAGATGTTGAGGTTCCGACGGCGGGCGTTGAACCGGCGGTGCCGCTCATACGTTTTACTCAGCAGAATCCGGTAGCGGCCCAGACTTCGGGGTTCTCATTATTTGCGGTGGTAGTGCGGTTGGTGCCACAATCAGGACCATAACCCCAGGGTACGGGGCCCTGGGGAGCCGTCCCGGTTCGCTGGCACGAGGAACGTATGTCGCGCCGCTGACGTTAACGGGACAACGGGTTGGAGAGCACGTGATCATACGTCCGCTGAACCGCGTGAGCATCGGCGCGGCAGTGCCAGACGGGGGAAGTGATGGAGCCGTGATAACCGCATCGCGCGTGGGGCGCGTCCCGCTTCAGTCCGTGAAGACTGAGCCGGTCAGACTTAAATCAGTGCACCTGGAGCCGGCTGAGCTCGAAGAGCCGGTTCAGCTTGAGCTTTCCTGCCGGACCGGTGTGGAGGGAAACCAGGTCATCAGCGTGACCGGCGAACTCGACATCGCCACCGCCGAGCAGGCCTACTCCTATATCAGCGCGGTCATCGACTCCTGGCCCGCGCCGGTCAGCGTCGACCTGTCCGGACTGACCTTCTGCGACGCCTCCGGTCTCGGTGTCCTGGCGAAGATCGCCCGGCACGCCCGGCAGGCGGGCCGCCAGCTCAAGCTCACGTCCGCCCGGCCGTCGCTGCTCAAGATCATGCGGATTACCGGCCTGGATGGCACCTTCCCGGAGCTACGTCCGTCAGTGTCCGCGTACCCGGCGTGACATTCGGCTCTATCCTCGCGAGATAGGTGGCCCGTGACCATGGAGGATGCTGCCCGCTAGCGTTAAATTTGGAGTGCTTCCAGCGTTAAATCAGAAAGTAATCGCAAGCGGAGGGATTCCCAATGGCCGAAGAAGTTCAAGGGCAGGCCGCCGAAGAATCGGATGACTCTTCCGAATCTTCCGAGGCAACCATCGCCGTGCACTGGCGCGAGGAGGGTTACTATCCCCCGCCGCCCAAGTTCATCGGCCAGGCGAACGCGTCCGACCCGGCTATCGTCACCCGGTTCGGGGAAGAGAACTTCCCCGAATGCTTCCGGGAGTACGCGGACCTGCTGTCCTGGGACGAGTACTGGCACACCACCCTGGACACCAGCGACCCGCCGTTCTGGAAGTGGTTTGTCGGCGGCAAGCTGAACGCCAGCTACAACTGCGTTGACCGGCACCTGGCCAAGCACAAGAACAAGGCGGCGCTGATCTGGGTTCCGGAACCCGAGGACGCGGCCCACGTTGTGATCACCTACCAGGAGCTTTACCGCCAGGTCAACGAGTTCGCCGCGGTGCTGCAGGCGGCCGGCGTCAAGGCGGGTGACCGGATCACCCTGCACATGCCGATGGTGCCCGAGCTGCCGGTCACGATGCTGGCCTGCGCCCGGCTCGGGGCGATCCACTCCCAGGTGTTCGGCGGGTTCAGCGGCGCGGCCGCCGGGCACCGCATCGCCGACTCGACCAGCAAGATCCTGATCACCATGGACAGCTACTACCGCAGCGGCGTCGTGCAAGACCACAAGGTCAAGGCCGACGAGGCGGTCGAGGCGGCCCGCAAGGAAGGCACCGAGGTCGAGAAGGTGCTGGTCTGGAGGCGTTTCCCGGGCGAGTACTCCTCCGAGACGCCGATGGTCGAAGGCCGGGACTTCTTCGTCGACGAGCTCCTCGCCGACCACCTGGGCGCGGTCGTTGCGCCGGTCTCCATGCCAGCCGAGGCACCGCTGTTCCTGATGTACACCAGCGGCACCACCGGCCGCCCCAAGGGCTGCCAGCACTCCACCGGCGGCTAC
>PMOU01000031.1 GCA_003161205.1 Actinomycetota bacterium
GCGACCACGGGCCGGGCGAGTCCCATCGCCCACTGGCCCGGCTCGTCCTCGGCCGGCGGGATGCCATCGACGTTGTTCTCGATGCCGTGATCGCGGATGTGGCGGGCGAGCATTTCCGCACTCGCGCCCTGCTCGGCATAGCACTGCACCCAGTTGGCGGCGGAGCTGATCCCGTACAGGTAGCCCTTGTCGAACCCCACGAACCGGCGGTAGTTGTCGAGCTTCTTCTCGATCCGCTTGAACCTCTCGGACATGCTGAAGGTGTGCAGCGCGTGGGCGACGTCGACCTGATCGGGGGTGACCTCCAGCAGGCCGGCCAGCGCTTGTTCCATCTGCTCCTTGTACCGCGCCCCGGCCTCGCCGCGCGGCAGCGCTGAGCGGGCACGGGAGTTGTTCAGCGCTGAGCGGGCGATCACGCCAGCGGAAGTATTCTTCGTCTCGGTCATCTTGTCCTCTTGCTCTTCGTTGCGGGGATGGGTGGTCTGGCTCCCGCCCGGTGCCCTGACGCCGGGCGGGAGCGCTTGCGTTACTCCGCCGGCTCGCGCCCGGTGCAGGCGAGCCCGAGGATCTTCCAGGCCAGCGCCTCGGCCGCGCCCAGCGCCATATGCGGCATCTCATCGCCGTCGTAGCCGTGATGCAGCCTGACCTCCGGGACACCGTCGTCGCTGAGGACGAGCTCGGCGCAGACGTCCTGCTCGCAGCTGCCCGCCGGCTCCGGGCCGGTGGTGTAACTGCAGATGTGGCGCGGGCTGGCGACCGGCACCGCGTGCCCCTCGCTGATGTGGACGTCGCCGCCAGGGTCATGCGGGCCGTAGGCGCACCACGGCGGGCACGGGTCCTCTGCCGTGGTGGTGATGGCCGTGTTGTCTGTCATGATCATCCGTCCTCCTGGGGGATGGTGGTCGCCCTGACGGCGGGATGCCGCGAGGGAGTCTGCAGGGCTGGTCACGCTGCCGCCTGGGCGGCAGCGCAGTCGCAGCACAGGAGCGCGTCGCGATCGGTCCAGGCCGGTGCGCCGGCAGGAAGAGCGCACAGGCAGGCTGAGCAGCAGGTGTCCTCGCCCCAGCCGATGGTGATCTCGTCCATCAGGCTGCCCTCCGCGCGGCCGGTGCGGCGGCGGAAAGGATCAGCGCTGCTGCCAGGTGATAGCACCGCCGCCCGTTCGCCGCTGCCCTGCAGGTGCAGGAGCCCTCGGTCGCGTCGACCAGGTAGACCGTCACGCCATCGCCGGACACCGCGGCGTACAGGCCGCGCCGGGACGAGGGCACCACGGCGCGCATCTCGATCGCCTCGCGGGCCTTCTCGACCTGCCAGCCGTGGAACGCGCTCAGGTCCGCGGCCTGCGCGGCCTGCGCGATCCGTGACCGGCAGACACGCCCGAACCCGGCACTGATGCTGGCCTGAGCGGTCAGCTTCCGGCCGCACCGGAGGCACTGCGCGGGCTGTTCGATCATGCTGGTCATCGGCTCTCCCGTTGCTGTTTCTGTGTCCACAGTTTAAACTGTATCTGTGTACACAGTCAAGCCACTAGCGAGGAGACCTGCGTATGATTCCGTGGACACAGCAACACGGAGGTCCCGTGCCACGGCCCAAGACCGGCGAGACGCCAATCAGGCACGTCCGGGTGCCCGACAAGATCTGGGATGCGATCGCCAGGATCGCGGGCGATGAAGGCCGCACGGTGACTGCGGTCGTGATCGAGGCACTGACTCGCCACCTCGCCCGGCATAAGCGGCAGGGTCGGCGCGACGACGACTGAGCCAGACGGCAGCCTGCGCCCTAGCGAGGCGCAAGACCGGACGGCCTATGGCGGTGCCGAGCGTTCCCGGTCGGCGCGGGCCTCCTCGATGGCCTCGCGTTCCCTCTCGGCCTCCCAGGCGATGACTGCGCTTTCCCGGTAGAGCCGCTTGGCGCCGAACTTGACGGCGGGCGGCCCGTAGCCGGCACGGCGCCAGCTGCGGATGGTCGCCGGGTCAACGCGCATCCGGGCGGCGAACTCCTCTGTCGTCAGCCAGGGGTCCTTAGGGACGGCACTCACCGGGGTAAGGGTAGTCACTGCGTGGCCAGGGGGCAGGCGGTGGCAGGCCCCGGAAGGACGCATAACGCGGCGATTCCTGGCACTGGACAGAGTTAGAACGGACGTTCGACACTGGCGGGCATGGCGGACTCTGGCAGGCCCTAGGTCCCACCGCTCGTTGACATCGGCGACGGGATCATCGGGCACCTGCTGGGGTGGGAGCAGCAGGACCGTGACGGGTCGTGGTGGGCGTGGGTGTCGTGGGTGCGCTCGACGGGGGAGCCGGCCCGGCACTGGCACGAGGTGGTCCAGGTGAAGGCCGGCAGCCTGCGCCCGGTCGAGCCTTGTGCCGCCTACAGCGAGGTGCCCCGGCGGGTGCGCGGCACGGATGGCCGGATCCGGCCATGGTCACGGCAAGGCGCGAAAGGGGCGCCGGCGACAGGGGGTTAAGTTGCCGCCACCCCGCAGTGCCGCCTCAGCCTGCATCAGACGGGTGAACTCGGCCGTGATTGCTCAGGCAGGGGTGCCGGGCCAGCCCGCGGCGTCGAACACGGCGGTCGGGTCGAGGTAGTCCCGCCAGTGCGTCACCTTGCGGTCTTTGACGGTAATGATGGAGGCAAAGCGATTGTTGTACGGCCGGCCTGTCTGCGCCGATTCGCCGTGCACCTCGTACTCCAGGACGAC
>PMOU01000063.1:0-337 GCA_003161205.1 Actinomycetota bacterium
CGGCTGTGCCGCAGCAGGGGGCCGCCCGTCCGGCCGCGTCCGCGCGCCCGGCCGTGGTTCCTTCCTCGCTGCGCGGCACGACCCAGCGCATGTCCAGGCCGCGCCAGGTAATCGCGCAGCGCATGGTCGAGTCGCTGCACGTCTCAGCGCAGCTCACCACGGTGGTCGAGGCCGACGTTACGGCCATCGCCAGGCTGCGCGAGCGGGCCAAGGCTGATTTTGAGGCTAGGGAGGGCGTCAAGCTGACGTTCCTGCCGTTCTTCGCGCTTGCCGCTGTCGAGGCGCTGAAGGTGCACCCGAAGCTCAACGCCGTGATCGACGGGGAGCAGATCACCTA
>PMOU01000063.1:380-2811 GCA_003161205.1 Actinomycetota bacterium
AGGTCCGGCAAGGTCGGCCCGGATGAGCTGGCCGGCGGTACGTTCACGCTGACGAACACAGGCAGCCGCGGCGCGCTGTTCGACACCCCGATCATCAACCAGCCGCAGGTCGCGATCCTTGGGACCGGGACGGTCGTCAAGCGGCCGGTCGTCGTCGAGGACCCGGCGCTGGGCGAGGTCATCGCGGTGCGCTCGGTGGTCTATCTCGCGCTCACCTACGATCACCGGCTCGTGGACGGCGCCGACGCAGCCCGGTTCCTCACCACGGTGAAGAGCCGGCTCGAAGAAGGGGCCTTTGAAGCGGAACTGGGCCTCTAGCCGCCGGTGACGGTCGCGAGCACGCTCCCGAACGCATGAAGGTCGCGGTTACCGGCGCGTCCGGGTTCATCGGGTCCGCCCTCGTCGTCGGCCTGCGTGCCAGCGGGCACGAGGTCATCAAGCTCGTCCGCGCGCCCGCGCGGTCCGCCGACGAGGTCCGCTGGGACCCCCGCGCGGCCGACGCCGGGTTGACTTCTTCTAGCCTGGGCGCGCTGGACGGGGTCGGTGCCTGCGTGCACCTGGCCGGAGCGGGCGTGGCGGATCACCGCTGGACCGCGAGGTACAAGGCCGAGATCAGAGCCAGCCGGGTGCTCGGGACCCGCGCCCTGGCCAGTGCTCTCACCAGGCTCGCCGCGCCGCCGGAGACCCTGGTGTCCGGCTCGGCTATCGGCTGGTACGGCGATACCGGCGGACGCGACGTCGATGAGTCCGCGCCCGCCGGGAAGGCCTTCCTCTCGCGGGTGGTCGAGGACTGGGAAGCCGCCGCCGAGCCAGCCGCCGACGCGGGCATCCGCGTCGTGTACCCGCGCTCCGGCCTGGTGCTCGCGCCAGGCGGCGGGGTACTCGCCCGGCTGCTTCCCCTGGCCAGGCTTGGGGTGTGCCCGAGGTTCGGTTCCGGTCAGCAGGTCATCAGCTGGATCTCGATGGCGGACGAAGTCAACGCGATCAGGTTCCTGCTCGACCGCAAAGACATCAGCGGCCCGGTCAACCTGACCGCCCCGGCCCCGGTCACCAACTCCGAGTTCACCGCCGCTCTGTCCGCGGCAGTCGGCCGCCGCGACCTGCCGTGGCTGCGCGTACCCGCCCCGGTCCTGCGTCTGGCCCTAGGCGAGGCCGCCAGCGAGCTGCTGAACAGCGCCCGGATAACCCCCACGCGCCTGCTGGAAGCCGGCTACGAGTTCCGCCACCCCACGCTTCCCGAAGCCCTGTCCGCGGAACTCCCCGCGCGCTGACCTTCGTCATCCTGGCGCTGTTCCTGCCTNNTGCCTCTGCGCTCGTTCCTGCCTGCCCCGCTGACGCGCGACTCTGGGCTGGCGCCTCAACCGCGAGGTGGTAGCGCCTTGATCGGCAGCGGCGGGCGCTGGAGTCCCTTCTCGATCGCCCGGCCGATTTCGCTGACGATGCCGGCCGCATCGGTCTTGACGCGCTTGGGTGCGAAGTGCAGCGGGAAGATCCCGTGAGCGATCAGTATGTCGTGGCGGCCGGTGGTGCGGTCCTGATCTTCGGCCCCCAGATGGTAGGCGCGGGAATCGACTTCGGCCGCTACGCCTGCTTCCTGCCACCAGGCGTCGACAGTGGCGATGAAGCTGCCGTCCGCGTCGAAAAGTCGCGCGTTGAATACCGGCCGCGGCAAGCCGGAACGCAGGATCAGGTGGCGGAAGTCCCCTTCAGCGACCGATCGGACCCCATCTCCGACTTCGGCCAGAGCCTCGCGGAGCAAGGCGGAACCTGCCGATGGCCCGGACTCCAGCTCGGCGGCCAGCTCCGATACCGTGCAGGCCCCACGTTGCACCGCCTCGCAGACGACCGCACGCACGTCATCGAAGCGGGTCATGAAGCGAGCCGCGTCCGCCACTGCCCGAGGAGGCTTGGCAAAGCGGATCCTGCCGGTGGTGAACAGCCGCTCCGGCATTCTCCTGGTCCGATGCACACGGACGAAAGCGACGCTCTGCCGCTTGCAAGTCCATGGAATCAGCACATCCACCGCGTCAGGCCCCGGCGAGCGCAAGTGGTGACGCCGCACTGCGGCCACTCCAGTGATCATGCTCACCGGCCCGGCGTACAGGAGCGAGGCCATCTCCCGCTGCTCCTGCATTATGGCTCCGGTGACGGCGAGGTAGACGCCAGGGAGGAGCCGCTGCCAGCGACCCGATGGCGCAATCCTGAGATGGAGCGCCCTGGGTGACATTCCGCAAGCGAAAGCCTGCGTTCGCGAGATGACGTAGTGCTGATCCTGCAGTATGCGGTTCAGCCGATTGAGATCAAATTCGGACTTCCGTGGCATGCGCACAGATTGTCACGAACCTCTGACAAAAAGGACGCAACCCAGCCCGCGACTAGATGGTCGGTGGCCCAACGCGTACGCAAGAAGGTACCCAGGGGGCCACCGACT
>PMOU01000078.1 GCA_003161205.1 Actinomycetota bacterium
CGGGCGTAGCGGTAGATCAGCGGGCCGTAGATCAGCCCGCCGATCACCGGGATCACGACGAGGAACCCCGGGCCGAGCCCGGGAAAGCGGACGCTGCCGACGTGACCCTGCTGGCCGAACTGGGCATGGCCGGTGGCCAGCCAGGTGAAGCCGTAGATCAGGTACCGGAACGCCACCGCGCCCAGCCCGGACCCGGCGCCGACCACCAGCGCGACCGCGAACAGCCCGCCCCGCGAGGCCCGCAGCCAGCCGCTCGCCCGCCCGGCCCACGGCACCGCTCCGGCCGTCCCGCCCGTCATGATCGTCCCACTGTGCCGGAGCGCGCTGGCTCCGGTTTCCTCCTGGCCGGCGCCCCCGCCGACGGCGCGGCGGGGGGATCCGCGGGCCACTGGCTGTCGGGGACCTCCCCGGCCGCCGCCGCGAACGCAGCCAGCGCGCTGGCCACGGCCGACTGCTGCCGGGCCGGGAGCCGGCCCAAGATGCCGGCGATCAGCGCCCGCCGGCGGGCGGTCGCCTGATCCACGATCTCCCGCCCCGCCGAGGTGATGGACACCTGCACCGCGCGGCGGTCGGCGCGGGCGCGGTGCCGGCGGATCAGGCCCTTGCGCAGCAGCCGGTCGCACATCCGGCCCGCGGTGGACGGCATGACATCAAGCGCCGCCGCCAGGCCGGTCATCCGCTGCGGTCCCCGGGAGGCGAGCACCACCAGCGCCCGGTACTGGGCGATGGTGGTGTCCTCGGCCGCCGCGCCCAGCGACTGGGTAGCCACCGCGACCAGGGTGCGGCTCGCGGTCAGCACCGCGTCCACCGCGGCCTCGTCTGCCACCTGCTCTGTCACGCCTCATGCACCCCAATTTACTTGTTCACTGCAATGATTGCACCATGACTTTATCAGCTACTGCATCTTAGACTGGCCTGCGGGAGAGCAGGGGTGGCTGCCGGTCTCCCGGCTGGAACGTGCCGCGGAACGCCTGGACCCTGGAGTGGTACTGCATCGGCGCTGACCTGCAGCGAGTCGCTTCAGGTAGGGTCAGCGCAGGACGGCAAGCGGCAGTCGGCGTCCCATTCCGAGCGCTGGTTGCCGTGGGCCGGGATTCCGCCAGCATTGCTGAGCCGTTGCGGCTCGCGCCGTCCCGGACGATGAGTTCTTCGGCAGTGCCGACGGGACTGCAGTGTTATCGGTACCCGCGCTTGAGCAGGTACTTGGCTCCTGCCTCGAAGCCCTCGGGGCTGAGCAGTTCGAAGCCGAAGGCGTCGGCAAGCCGGCCAGTGGTATTGAACGCGGCACAGACCGCGAGCGCATCCCGGACCTGCTGGCGTGAGACACATGCGGACAGCACTTCTCGCATGTCCCCGGCACTCACCATTCCGTCCCGGGTCAGCTTGCCAAGCATCCGCAGCGTCGCCCGGAGCCCGTCCTCGACGGGGGCCGATTCAAGGTCAGCCAGGACCGCTTGAACCTTGGCGCGGTCCTGGTATGCCTGCCCCGCGGTAGCGGTGTGCGCGCCGACGCAGAACGCGGACTCGTTGACCTTCGACACGAAGGCCGCCATCAGCTCCCGGTCCGCTACCGACCAGGCCGAAGGCCCGCGCATCGCCTCGTGGGTGAACTTCTTCGCCCCGTCGCCGTAGAAGCCGGGCCGGTAGAAGACCAGCCTGGCGGCGTCTGGTACCGGGTGCCTGGAGAACACGCGGATAAGCGCGAGCGGAACCACCAGCTAGAAGATCTGATCCTCGCTGCAGCCCGATGCCCTGGCCGCCGCGAAGTCCGCGTCGGTGACCTGCGGGACACGCCGCCGGAAAATACACCTGCAGGCCCCGGCAGGAACCGGACAGTCGCTTGCGACGGTTGTGACCACCTGGATACTTCGGCTGCGGTGTCGATCGGGGCGCCACGCTGGTGTCGTATGAGTGAGGTACATCAACCGAGGAGGAGGATCAGTCCATGGAGTTCATGCTCATTCTGTCGGAGGACCCCGAGCTGGTGGCCACGGAGGAACAGCGCGCGGAGGCCGTCGAGCGTGTCGGTGAGTACGCGATGGACCTGGTAGGTGACGGCACGCTGAAGGGAGGCTCGCCGCTGCGCCCCGTCGTTGAGGCGAAGCGGGTCAGCAGCCGCGACGGGACGCAGCGGGTCCTGGATGGGCCGTTCGCCGAGTCCAAGGAGGTCATCGCCGGGTATTTCCTCATCGAGGCGGCTGATATCCAGGCGGCGGTGACGATTGCTGCCCGCTGCCCGAACGCGCAGTTCGGCTCCGTTGAAGTCCGCGAGATCGTCCCCATGGGGTGAGCGAGTTCCTGCTGCTCGGCGCCCGGCCGTCCGGGCCGGGCGAGGCATCTTTGGGCGGGATCGCGCGTGATGTCATGGCGCTGGCCGCCTGGCACGGGTGGCTGCGCCGCTGGGGACTGCTGCGGTCATTCGGCCTGCCGCGGGATCCGGCTGGTGAACTGCGGGCGTGCCTGGTGATCCGGGCGAGCGGGCAGCCGGCGGCGGAGCGGCTGGCCGCCGGGTGGGGGCAGGTCAGCGGTTACCGGGTGACGCTGGTGCCGCTGTCATGCGGGACCGGGCGGCGGGGAGAGACGCGGTGAGCGAGGAGACGGAAGCAGCGCTGGCCGCTGTGTTCCGCGGGGAGTGGCCGCGCCTGGTCGGGGCGGCGCTGCGGATCACCGGTGACCTGCAGGCCGCCGAGGATTCCGTGCAGGAGACGCTCCTGGTCGCGCTGGACCGGTGGCCGCTGCAGGGGGTACCGGACCGGCCCGGTGCCTGGCTGATGACCGTCTGCCGCAACCGCGCCCGCAACCTGGTCCGCGATTCCGGGCGCGCGCAGCAGCGGGCGGAATCGATGCGGCCGCTGCTGGCCGGGCACCAGCGGCCGGGTGAGGATGCGCCGGGAATCGCCGATGACCGGCTGCGGCTGATCGCGATGTGCTGCCATCCGCTGCTCTCTGCCGATGCCCAGGTTGCCCTCACGCTGCGGCTGGTGGCCGGGCTCACCAC
Organism: Actinomycetota bacterium; assembly: GCA_003161205.1. The sequence continues at coordinate 2,999 of PMOU01000078.1, forward strand.
CGAGGAGATCGCCCACGGCTTCCACCTGCCGCCCACGGCGATAGCGCAGCGCATCGTCCGGGCGAAACGGGTCCTGAAAGAGCATCGTGTCGTTTTCGGCGCCGGCGACCCGGACGTGCGGGACCGGCTGCGGTCCATTCTCGACGTCATCTACCTGGTTTTCAACGAGGGCTACCTGCCCGCTGCCGGCGCGACGGTGACCCGGGGTGATCTCGCCTCCGAGGCGCGCCGCCTGGCCTGCCTGCTGACCGAGCTGCTCCCGGGCGAGCCGGCACCGCAGGCGCTGCGGGCACTGTTGTCCTTCCAGCTCAGCCGCTGGCCCACCCGCGCCGGGCCGGACGGCGCGCTCCTCACCCTCGACGCGCAAGACCGCACGCAGTGGGATCGCGAGCTGATCGCCGACGGTGCCCGCGCGCTGGAACTTGCCCGCCGGGGCGAGCGCGGGCCGCTGCTGCTGCAAGCTGAGCTTGCGGGCTGCCACGCGACCGCGGCCACGTTCGCCGCCACTGACTGGGACGCGATCCTCGCCCTGTATGACGAGTTGCTGGCGATCCAGGACACGCCGGTCGTGGCGCTCAACCGGGCCGTCGCCGTCGCGATGGCGGCCGGGCCGGCCGCTGCGCTGCCCCTGCTGGACACGCTCGCGGAAGATCCTGCGCTGCGGGGTTCGCACCGGATATGGGCGGTGCGGGCCGACGTGCACCTCCGCGCCGGCCAAACCCGGGCCGCGCTCGCCGACTACGAGCGCGCCCTGGATCTGGTCACCAACGAAGCCGAACGCCGCTATCTCAGCACCGCCCGCCACCTGGCCGAGGAGGACCCCATGCCCGCTTTCCGCAAGTCGCCACCCGGGCTCATCGCCCGTTTCGACGAGCTCGCCCAGCTCGCCGGGGACGCAGACCGCAAGCTCATGTTCGGTTATCCCGTCTGCGTGCTGCGGGGAAACATGTTCATGGGACTGCACGAGGACTCGCTCATCCTGCGCCTGGCCGAGGCCGACCGGGCCGAGTTCCTCGGCCGCTACGACTCCAGGCTGTTCGAGCCGATGCCGGGCCGGCCGATGAAAGAGTACATCGTCGTGCCGCCAGCCCTGGTCGACGACGACGCCATCGGCGAGTGGGTGCGCAAATCGCGCGCCTGCGCCGAACAGCTCCCCGCCAAGAAACCGAAGAAGAAAGGCTGAGACCGATATGCCCCACGCTGAGCACACCGTGACCGTCAACCGCCCGGCCCGCGGGATCTTCGACTACCTCGCCGACGGCACCAATAACCGCGCGTGGCGCGGCGGCGTCCTGGAAATCGAGCGCACCTCACCCACTGACGGCGAGGGAGCCACCTACCGCCAGGTCCTCGCCGGGCCAGGCGGACGGCGCATCGACGGCGACTACCGCGTCACCCTCTTCGACCCGCCCCGGCAGCTCGGATTCCACGTGACCGCGGGACCAGCTCGCCCCGCCGGCGTGTTCGAGCTGACAGAAAACCCCGAGCGCAGCACCCGGGTCCGGTTCGCCCTCGACCTCCAGCCAGCCGGGCTCATGAAGCTCATGACCCCGATGATCACCCGGCAGATGCGCAACGAAGTTGCACAGCTCGACAACCTCAAAACCATCCTGGAGAGCACGCCCCGACAGACGCCAGCGTGACGCATTCGCCACGCGACTGGGTCGCCACCGCGACCAAGGAACGGCTCGTGGTAGGTACCGCGTCCACCGCGGCCTCGTCCGCCACCTGCTCCGTCACGGCTGGCCGGCGAGGTCAGCGCAGGACGGTTGGGGCATCTTGGGTGCCCTAGCCGCCAGGATGGAGCGCCTTGGCGATGACGGTGATGGCGAAGACGAGGTAGGCGGCGATGATCAGGGCGCCGCTGCGGCGGTTGATGCCCCGGCCGGCCAGCGCCAGGGCGAAGGTGGCGACGGTGAGGACGCCGTACCAGACGGCCACCCGCAGGGCACCGCCGAGGCCGGGGCTGGCGATGATCACGGCCGGGATCAGCAGCCCGGCCAGGACGTTGAGGGTGTTGCTGTTGAAGGCCTCGCTGAGCGTGGCCGCGGCCCGTCCCCGGCGGGCCAGGAAGACGGCCGCGACGGCGTTGGGCATGCTGGTCACGGCCGCCAGGACGATGCCGCCGGTGATCACGCCCGGCACCGCCCAGCGAGCGCCGAGCGTTGAGGCGGTGCGCTCCATGGCCGCGCTGGCCGCCACCACGACGGCGAGTGCGAGGACGGCGATGGCCGCGTCTCGCGGGCCGCCCTTGCCGGGGAGGATGGCGCCGGACACTTCCTGTTCTTCCTCGGCGACGGCCCCGGCGAGCCAGGATCGCAGCCGGGGCGGGAGCGGCAGGGCGGAGCGGCCGGACGGGGGCACGGCCGACACGTACACATACGGTGCCAGCACGACCAAGGCCAGGACCAGGGCGGCCACCGGCGTGATCAGGCCGGTCACGGCGGCAATGGCCAGGGCCGCTATCCACAGCGCCACGGCGCCCTCGAAGATGACCACCCGGCGGTGCAGTTTGATGCCGCTGGCGACCACCGCGCCCAGCCCGATCAGGGCGGCCAGGTTGAACACGTTGGAGCCCAGGACCACGCCGGTGCCGATATCGTGCTGGCCGTGGGCCAGCGCGGTCACCGCCGAGGTGACCTCCGGGGTATCCGCGGCCAGCGCCGCGACCAGGCCGAGCAGCGCTTCGGACAGGCCGAGCCGGGCGCCCACCCGTTCCAGCCGTACGACCAGGACCGCGCTGGCACCCAGGCTGAGCGCGGCGGCGGCCACGAACACAGCCACCGCCCAGGGCGAGGACATTATCGGGCGCCCGAGGGGGGCCTGGTGGATCCAGCCGGGGCGGTAACGCCGCCCGGATCAGCCGCGACACGACAGCAGGAGTCACATCGGTATCGTGTTGAGGCGCCTGGCTGGTTGGTCAGGATAGGCTCCGCCCGGTCTGGGCGGCATCGTGCGCCCGTCCGGCGTGACCGGCTCGCGTGACGGAGACCAGCCCCGCCTGCCGCGAGGGCCTGGCGCCCGGCTTGATCTTGAGCATGAACCGACCGTACTACTGGCCGTCGCCGAAGGCGCGCAGCTCTATCTCCCGGCCGGCAAGCCCGACCGCTTTAACCTCGCAGCCGGATTGTCCCGCCCCAAGGTTATTGAGATTTTTCGCGGCCGCTAGGAGCCGAGGGTCACAAGATCGGTGAGGCTGTCTACGTTGACACCGGCACCGACCTGCCGTCATTCGGCACCGTCACAGCGGGATGCCGACCCGGCACCGGCTCGTGTTCGCGCCTCTTGACCAGGCGACCGTGGGTCCGGGGTACGTCAAGGTCTCCTACGGCAAGAAGCTGGTGAAGGATTCCCGTCCCAGATGGAATGTGCTGAGCCGGACGGGCCTGGCCCGGTACAAGCCGAGCACGCCGACGCGGATCGCGCCGATCCGCAGCGGGAACGCGAAGATCGCCCGGGCTCCGGCCTGCCGTGGCGCGGGGGCGAAGGCCGCCACCAGCGCCCGGCTTCCGCGGTGCCCAGGTCCGAGGCCAGAACGGGCCCGCCGGACGCGGACGCATCCAGCGATGGTTCTTTTCCCGGTGTCAGCTGGAGCTCGGCAAGCTGCTTGCTGACCGCATCGGTCACCCGCATCAGGTGAACCGCTTCCCCGTCGCTGGCCGCCGTCAGCCAGCCGCCAGTGACGCTACCCGCGGCCGCGGCCGCCGCGCATGCATCCGCGGCGGACACACGCCTGCCCCAGCGGCCCGCCTGGGCGGCGAACGGTCCCAGACCCTCGGCGACGACACGGCCGCCCGGATCACGGGCCCACCCGCCCTGACCGAGATGCTCCGCGTCCCGAAGATATTGTCCCTGGTCTCACCTCTAGGCCGCCCGCTGAGAGCGTCCTTGTCGCCGAACACCAGTGCATCGTGGTCTCAGATGCGGCTCTCGCAGCCGGGTCCACTACAGTCATGGCCATGGCTTCACGCGGCCGGCCGCCGTCCGCCGCGGGCGGCCCTCAGCCAAGCCGGGGGCAGCTTAAGTCGGGCCAGCTCGGCACGTGGGACCTGACGGTCTCCACGGTGGCGAATATCGGGCCGGGGATCGATTTCTACTTCGCGTTCGGGGTGAT
>PMOU01000214.1 GCA_003161205.1 Actinomycetota bacterium
GCCAGCAGCGGTATCAAGCTCTGCCCGCCGGCCAGCACGCTCGCCTCGTCAAGCTGCTCGGCCAGCACATCGATGGCGTCAGCAACGGTCGTCGGCGCCTCGTACTCAAAAGGAGGCAGCTTCATCGGCGCGGCCCTTCGATCGGGGGGCAACTCTTCCCTAGCCGCCACGGTTCCTTCGTTACTCTAACAACATTGCCGACGCCAACCACCCGTAAGCGGCCGGGGCTAGCGCACCGGGTCCTTGGTGCCGCGGCCCTGGAAGAGGACGGCGGTGGACCAGGTGGGGACCATCGCGGCGGCCGGGGTTTTGCCGCGCAGCCAGCGCAGGACCGACCACGCTGACGGGCGCAGCCCGGTCAGCTGGAGAGGGACGCCGTGGCGGGCGCACTCGGCGACCAGCAGCTTGCGGTCGACGAACAGGGCGGGATCGTGCAGGCCGGGGGGCGCGGCGCCGGGGATCCGCTCCCCCACGGTGACGACCAGCAGCCGGGCCAGGGCGGTGGCGGCCAGGGTGTCGACGACCAGGACGCCGCCCGGACGCAGGATCCGGCACGCTTCGGCGACCGCGGCGCGCAGGTCCGTGACGTGCTCGAGGATCTCACCGGCGCAGACGACATCCGCGCAGCCATCGGCCACCGGCAGGGCGGTGACGTTGCCCTGGACCGCGGCCTCGCCGTGCCCGGCCGCCTGCACCAGGGCGGACCTGGTCAGGTCGACGCCGACCAGCCGGTAGCCGAGGCCCGCGACATGGGGGGCGAGCAAGCCCGCCCCGCAGCCCATGTCCACCAGCACCGCTCCCGGCCGGGTGGCCGGCGGGACCAGGGCGGCGCGCGCCCGGGCCAGCCAGTGCAGCATGGCGAACGTCCCGCGCGGATCCCACCACTGACTGGCCAGGTCGTCGTACTGAGCCGGGTCGTTACGGACCCGAGGTGGTACTGGTGCCATGCCCTGATCCTGCCATCGCGTAAGTTGGCGCCATGGGAGGGGACAGACAAATCGGGATAACCGGGGTCCGCCGCACCGGCTCAGCCCTGGCGTTGCTCCGCGCTTCCCACCCCGAGCCGACGGTCATGGTCACCGCCCTGGCGGTGGCCCTCGCCGTGAGCACCGGGCGCGCCGCGGCCGGCGTCGCGGCCGCGGGCGCGGCGGTGCTGGCCGGGCAGCTCTCCGTCGGCTGGCACAACGACTGGCTGGACGCTGGCCGCGATGCGGCCTCCGGCCGGCCGGACAAGCCGGTCGCGGCCGGGGACATCTCACGGCGTACCGTCGCCCGGTGCGCCCTGGCGGCCCTGGCCGCCGCGGTACCGCTGTCGTTCGCGTCCGGGTGGCGGGCCGGTCTGGTCCACCTCACGGCGGTGCTGCTGGCCTGGTCTTATAACGCGCGGCTCAAGGCCACCGCCGCGTCCTTTGTGCCCTACGCCGTGGCGTTCCCGCTGCTGGTCGCCTTCGTGACCCTGGGCGGTCCGGCGGCCTCGTGGCCGCCGTGGTGGGCGCTGGCCGCGGCGGCCCTGCTCGGCTGCAGCGCGCATCTGGTCAACGCCGTACCGGACCTGGCCGACGACGCGGCCACCGGCGTGCGGGGCCTCCCGCACATGCTCGGCCGCTCCCGCAGCGTGTCAGCCACGGTGGTGCTGCTGCTGGCGGCCACCGTGGTGGAGTCCTTCGGTCCCGGCCGCCCCGGCTGGGGAGCGGCGGCGGCCATGATCGGCGTGACCGTGGTCATCACGGCCGGGATCTTCCTGGCCCGGCGCCCGGGATCGCGCTGGCTGTTCCGCGCCGTCCTGCTGGCCGCCGCGATCGACGTCGCCGAGCTCATCGCCCGCGGCAGCCGCCTGTGACGCCCGCTCCCCCGCCCGGCGACACGGACATCGCCATTGTCGGCGCCGGACCGGTCGGCCTGCTGCTTGCCCTCCTGCTCGGCCGCGGGGGATGGCGGGTGGAGGTCCTGGAACGGCAGGCCACCGCCTACGGCCGGCCCCGCGCCGTGCACCTGGACCACGAGGCCGCGCGGATCCTGCAGCACGCCGGCATCATGGACCGCCTGGCTCCGCAGACCGAGGTCATGGACAGCTACCTGTGGCGCAACGCCGCCGGGACCACGCTGCTGTGGCTGGACGGCCAGCCGGACGTGCCGACGGTGTCCGGGTGGCCGAGGTCGACCATGTTCCACCAGCCTGACCTGGAACGGCTGCTGGCTGAGGCGGCCGCCAGCCAGCCAGGCGTACGGGTCCGGTCCGGCTATGACGTCCGGGACGTCGGGCCCGGCGATGGCGAGGGCGTCAGCGTGCGGGCCGTCGGTCCCGGCGGGGTGGCCACCGAAGTCCGGGCGCGATGGGTCATCGGCTGCGACGGTGCCGACAGCCGGATCCGGGCACTGGCGGACCTGGCGGTCAGCGACCTGCATTACCAGGCTCAGTGGCTGATCGTCGACGTCCGACCGGCCGAACCGGTCCGCTGGTCGCCACTGAACGTCCAGGTCTGCGACCCGGCCCGGCCGACCACGGCGGTGTCCGGGGGGCCGGGGCGGCGCCGGTTCGAGTTCATGCGGCTGCCCGGCGACGCCGAAGACGGCTTCGACTCGGCGGCGACCGCGTGGCGGCTGCTCAAGCCCTGGGGCCTGACCCCGGCCAATGCCGTCCTGGAACGACACGCGGTCTACACCTTCAGCGCCCGCCTGGTCGACCAGTGGCGCCGCGGGCGGCTGCTGGTCGCGGGCGACGCCGCTCACCAGATGCCGCCGTTCGCCGGCCAGGGGCTGTGCTCGGGCCTGCGGGACGCGGCCAGCCTGGCCTGGAAGCTCGACCTCGTCCTGGCCGGGCACGCGCCGGAGGCTCTGCTGGACAGCTACGGCACCGAGCGAGAGCGCCAGGTCCGCGCCGCGATCGACTTTTCCGTCGANNTGCGTGCTCGACCCGGCCGCGGCGCAGGCCCGGGACCGGGATTTCGCGCCGTTCGCCGATGCGGGCCCGGCGCCGATCCCGGACCAGCCACCCCCCGGGCCCGGCATCTGGCTGCCCGGCGATCCGCAGGCCGGCCAGCTGGCGCTGCAGGCACCGGTCGGCCGGGACGGAGCGCACGTCCGGCTCGACGATGCCACGGGCGGCGGCTGGGCGCTGCTCGGCCAGAGGTGCGACCCGGCTGGCGACCTGCCCGAAGAGCTGGCGCGCTGGTGGGAATCGCTCGGCGGCCGCTGCCTGCACGTGGCCCCGGGCGGATCGTGCCAGGACAGCACGGGAGCGTACGGCCGGTGGTTCGGCTCGCTGGCGCACGACACCGTGCTGATCCGCCCCGATTCTTACGTGTTCGGCACGGCGACAGGTCCCGGCGCGGCCGCCGGGCTGGTCGACGCGCTGCGCTCGGCACTGGCCGCTCCGGCCCGCGCCGCTGAACCGGACTGAAGGAGATGCGATTGAGGGGTTCTTTCCCGGCCATAACCGGAGCGGCCAACGCGTACCCGCCGTCGCACAGCCAGGAACAGCTGTGGGACGGCTTCTTCGCCGGGCACTACCGGCAGGACCGCTGGG
>PMOU01000649.1 GCA_003161205.1 Actinomycetota bacterium
GGCGGCGAAGACGATGGTCTGGTGGGCTTCGACCGAGCGGCATGGGGCGCAGATCGCCAAGCTTGCCGTCAGCCAGCCGAAGCGCTGTTCCGGCTACGAATGCCGTGTCTCTCGATGAAGCGATCCAGGCCAGCGCGTAGTTCGCTGGCCTCGGTCGCGAGTCGTGCCGGCGGGGTGTGAGGATCGCGCTTGTTGCGGGTACGCAAGCGGGCTCGCGTCGCACCGGATCCGAGCGTCAAGTCTTGAAGGTCTATCGCCACGGCCGTCCGTTCCCATGTCTCGGGACTCCCGTTGACGTGGGAGTGCGCTACGACCGGCGGGTTGGCTGCTATAAAGGTACCGTCGCCCTCCGGTCTGAAGATCACGTAATTGCTGGCTATCTCGATTGGTTGCCCGCCGATCTCAGAATCAGGCGAGAGTGCGTTTGTAGCCTCCAGATCCTCATATGCGGTTTTCAAGATCCTGGGAACGTCTGTCAGTCGCCAGATCCAGTCTGGGTGCCACTGTTCGCAGTGCACGTAGCCTGAGCCAGAAGGCCGGATCAACAGATTGGGGTACCCTCTGAGTCCCGCTAGCTCGTCGACCGTCCATATGTCTGTCTGCGAGACCTTCCAGTCGACTGTGCCGTAGCCGATCCAGCAGTACCTGGCTGGCCTCCGGTCAGATAGCCTGTCCGCAGCGAAGAACACGATGACGTCATCGCGACCAACTCGGTTACGTTCGCGCCTGCGGCAAATGCCCCAGGTAATCACCCCTGGACCCGGCATGGCAGCCGCCATTATGGCCGGATCATCGCCGATGTCTACAGGCCATTCTGAGTCGGGGGCGCGCGTGTACACCACCGCGTATCCAGTCGCCATGCTCTCGCCAGACTCCCGCACCGACAATCCCGACCGCTGACGCAGCGGCTGCCATCCCCGGAGCCTATGCCGCAAGTGGCTCAGGAAGCTCGGCAGGTCGATCGTCTTTCCCCATCGCACCCCGAGGCGATCTTCCCCGTACGACCGTACGGGGACACCAGCCCACCCTACAGGCCGGGATTAGTGCACAACCTCGGCGACCACCAACGGTGAACCCGCAGCTCAACGACCCGCAGAATGATCACAGTCAAGACGTGACACAAGTGAGGTATCAAGGCGGTGGCCCCAGTTCATCCGGTCGGGGCTACTGCAGAAGTAGCAGGTCAAGGGTCTGATCGCTGGTCTCGGCGATCGAGTCCCTGATCATTTGTCCGTCATTTGTCCGTGAGATTGGCCGTCGCGGGCAGCATGGGGAGGCACGGGATGTGGGTCGTCGGCACGCCGGTCGGTATGGAACCCAGGCTGGCGTGATGCTTTTGTAAACGGATTTGTAAACCACCGCCCTCCCGGACACGCTGACGCGAGGGGTGCACCATGTCGCTAGCCTTTCAGCCAGTGATGTGCACAAGGTCGTGCGTGGATCTGCGACCACTAGCCACACCCTGGTACGGCGAGCATGATCGTTTATTAGCTGGGGCAATGCTGCTTCAGGTAGCTCCTGGAGAGCTTCCTCCGCGCTGCAGCCTGCAAGATTTCCCGGTCAACATTCACGTTCCCAGTCGGTTGCACTTCAACAGTCAACACTGTCGTCTCGCGCTGGCGGGATGTGTAGCAGCGTCCGTTGAAGTCAAGAGGCGACACTCCCGGAGGGTTTCCCGTACCATACACGTCGACCTTGACCTTGTACCGACGGGCCTGGGTGGCGGTACCCATTTCCACCCAGGAGAATGCGACTAGGGCAGTAGCTCCCCGCTTGGCGACCGCCCGCGTGGCGGTAGCGTACTGCTTACAGCGGTTGTTGGTCAGGAACGTCTTGACGCTGTCTGTAGCGCTCTTAGAACAGTCTGCGTGGTAGCTGGGGCCCGAAGTCCTGGAGTTGAGGCTCCGCGTATTGCGGAACCCGATCGCCGCAAGGCCGCCAAGGGCTTTGTTAAGGTCAACTTTCACCTGCACCGATAAATCGTTACGGCCAGTTGACGAACCACCATAAACTGCGCTGATGGCGAGAGGCCCGATCGTGACCGCGGCAACAACCGCAATTGTTACGCCTGCGGCGCCCCTAACATTACCTCGGCGCGGCGGAGCCGACTGGGCCCCCGAGGGATCCGACCTCCGGGCCGATCCATGGAACTCCCCGCCGCATTCGCATTTGCAGGTCTTCGGGTCTCTTCGGGATCGAGCGCATCTTTTGCCATGCACAGACAGGCTCCTTGCCCCTGCACTTCGGTTCGCGACGCCACTTGTGGTAGCCCTGTGTCGCTGCTGAGCGCATCGTCCCTCATGGCAGACAAGCTGTAAACCGTCCATCGTGGACGGTTATCTCAAGGCCGCTCGGACGGATTGGATTCGATCGCCCGGGCGGGAACCGGTCGCGTTCGCGCCGGCATGTCGCTCGCCCTCCAGCGCGCCCTCAACCACCATCTTCGTCAGCTTCCCCAGCAGCCCGCCCTCACCGGTCAGCTTCAGCCCGCCCGCCCGGGCCCGCTCGGTCAGCTCCCGCAGCAGCTGCTCATCAGCCGCCGCCAGCTCCGCCGCGTCCTGGTCCTGGTCCGTCGTCACGTCACTCATCTGGTGTCTCCTCCGTCTCAGGAGTTACACCCTTAAAATTACAGTCCCAAGCCGGCAGCGACAGTGCCTCGGGTACCTCAATTACGGCACGGGTTAGTGGCTAGAAGGATCCCGGTCGACCGCCCAGGCGGCGAGCTGCGCGCGGGAGGTGAACCCGAGCTTGGTGAAGATGTTGGCCATGTGCCGGGCCGCGGTCGCCGGGCTGATGACGAGCTCGTCGGCGATGGCCCGGTTGGACAGCCCGAGGGCTGCCAGCGTGGCGATCTCCAGCTCACGGGGGGTGAGCAGGGACCGCGGCCCGGTGGCGAGAGGGTCGCCGGACTGTGGTCCCCCGAGGCTGGCGGCGGTCAGACCAATGCCGGGCGGGCTGGTGCCGTACCGGATGGCCTCGCCCCGGCTCATGGCGTGGCCCTCAGCGAACAGGCGGTCTGCGGTGGCCTCGCCCAGCTGCTGCCGGGCGGCGTCGAACAGGGTGCTGGTCTGGCGGGAGTGTACCCGGCCGAGTTCGGTGCGCAGCGCTTGGGCCGCGCCCTCCATCCGGATGGCGCGCTCGGGGTCCTGCTCGGCTAGGGCTAGCAAACCGAGGGCGGTCATGATGCGGGCCATCTGCTGCCGCTGGCCGGTGGCCAGGCTGAGCTGCGCGCTCTCGGTCAGGCTGGATCGGGTCAGCTCCAGGTCACCCAGGGTCAGCGCGACCCAGCCGACGCCGGCCAGGGTCCGGGCGATCTCGGGACGGGCGTCGATCTGGCGGTACAGCACCAGCGCCTCGCGGAAGAGGTGGAGTGCGCCGGTGTAGTCTTTCCGGGACCGGGCTAGCCAGCCGAGCCCGTACAGGGCCAGGGCCACGCCCCAGCCGTTGTTGTCCCGTAGCATCTCCATTGCGGTCTCGTAGGCGGCCTGCGCACCGGCCAGATCCCGCTGCCGGCCAAGTATCACCGCCCGGGCCGCGTGCGCGAGCCCTTCTTCCCAGTAGTCATCGTCCGCCTGGGCCGCGGCCAGCGCCGCCTGCACTCCGGACATGGCCTCCGCCAGGTCCCCGCCGCGCATGCTGACCATCGCCAGGAGGCGCAAGGCGGCGGCCCTGCTGAGGCCAGCGCGGGGGCACAGTTCCAGCCCGGCGCGGGCGCTGGTGGCGGCGGTCAGGTAGTCCTCCTGCTCGAAGGCCAGGTCGCCGCGGAGCACGAGGGCCCGGCCGCGTATCGCGTCCGGCACCTCCGCGGGCAGCGCGAGGAACCGGTCGAACCACTCGATGCCCTCGGAGACGTCCCCGTAGGTCACCCACGGGTTGCGCATCGCCGAGCAGATCCGCAGCCCCTCCTCGGCGTCGCCGCGCTCCAGGGAGGCCCGCAGCGCCAGCCGGTAGTTCGGCCGCTCGATCGCGATCCGCTGGTACAGCGCCACCCGCTCGGGCCACGGCGGGTCACCGCGGACGAAAGCCTGGGCCACCACGTCCTCACCGGCCCGCAGCAGGTAGTCCCGGTGCCGCACGCGCAGCGTGGCTTCCTCGCCCGAGGCGGCCAGCCGGCTGCTGGCGTACTCCTTGATGGTGTCCAGCAGCCGGTACCGCGGCTCTCCGGCCGCCTCGTTCTCGAAGCTGACCAGCGACTTGTCGATCAGCGCGGACAGCAGGTCGAGCACCAGGGCGGCCGGTATCTCCTCGTCGGCGCAGATACCCTCGGCCATCTCCAGCGACCAGCCCGCGAACACCGACAGCCGCCGGAGCAGGATCTGCTCGTCCGGGCTGAGCAGCTCATAGCTCCAGTCCACCGCGGCCCGCAGCGTCTGCTGGCGGGCCGGGGCCGTCCGGTCACCCGAGGCCAGCAGCTGGAACCGGTCACCGAGCCGGTCGGCGATCTGGTCCACTTCCCGGGCCCGGATCCGGGCCGCCGCCAGCTCGATGGCCAGCGGGAT
>PMOU01000606.1 GCA_003161205.1 Actinomycetota bacterium
CGCTGGAAGAGCTCGCCGCCGCAATCGTCGCAGATGTTATTGCGGGCAGGCGGGTCGTACAGCACGTGCCAGACCCGTTCGCAGCGACGGCAGGTCCTGCGTCCCGAGAGCCGCCGGACCACTTCGTCCTCGTCGATGACCAGCTCCAGCACGACGCTCAGCCGCACGTCGAACTCGGACAGCATCTTCTTCAGCGTCTCGGCCTGCGGGACGTTCCTGGGGAAGCCATCGAGCAGGAAGCCCTCCTGGGCGTCGTCCTCGGCCAGCCGGTCCCTGACCATCGCCACGGTTACCTCGTCCGGGACCAGGTCACCGCGCTCCATGAACTCCCTCGCCTTACGGCCGAGGTCGGTGTTGCTGGTCACGTTGTGCCGGAAGATGTCACCTGTCGAGATCCGCGGGATCGCCAGGTGCGACGCTANNTTGCCCGCACCGGGGGGCCCGACGAGGACGATGCGCACTATCGCAAGAAACCCTCATAGTTGCGCTGTTGCAACTGGCTCTCGATCTGCTTCACCGTGTCCAGCCCGACGCCGACCATGATCAGCAAGCTGACTCCGCTGAACGGGAACTCGTTGGCGACGCCGATGGCGCTGAGCGCCACCAGCGGGAACAGCGCGATGACGCCGAGGTAGAAGGACCCTGGCGCGGTCAGTCTGCTGAGCACATAGCTGAGGTACTCGGCGGTGGGCCGGCCTGGCCGGATACCGGGAATGAACCCGCCGTACTTCTTCATGTTGTCGGACACTTCGGTCGGGTTGAAAGTGATCGACACGTAGAAGTACGTGAACCCGATGATCAGCACGAAGAACAAGAACATATACAAGGGCGAGCTGCTCTGCTCGATGTAGCGGTCGACCCAGGCCACCCAGCCCTGCGGCTTGGACGAGTTACCGAACAGCTGCGCGCCCAGCGTGGGGATGTACAACAGCGATGAGGCGAAGATGACCGGGATCACGCCGGCCTGGTTGACCTTCATCGGGATATAGGTCGAGGTGCCGCCGTACATCCGCCGGCCCACCATCCGCTTCGCGTACTGGACAGGGATGCGGCGCTGCGCCTGCTCCATGAACACGATGAAGGCGACGATGAAGACCACCACGACGACCGCGACAGCCGCGTAGAACAGCGACTTGTCCCGGTAGATGGCCAGGATCTCGCCGGGGATGACCGAGATCACGGTGGTGAAGATCAGCACCGACATGCCGTTGCCGACGCCGCGGTCGGTGATCAGCTCGCCCATCCACATGATGACCGTCGTGCCGGCCACCATCGTGATCACCATCGTGGCGATGGTGAAAACCGAGGCGTGCGGGATCAGCGGGTTTTCGGCCGCGGTCCCGCATCCGTCGAACAGGGTGCCGGACCGGGCCAGCTCCACGTAGCCGGTGGACTGCAGGACGGCCAGTCCCACGGTGAGGTACCGGGTGTACTGGGTGATCTTGGACTGGCCCGCCTGCCCCTCCTGCTTCAGCGTCTCCAGCCGCGGGATCACGACCGTGAGCAGCTGCAGGATGATGCTGGCGGTGATGTACGGCATGATGCCGAGCGCGAACACCGAAAGGTGCAGCAGGGCCTGGCCGCTGAGCAGGTTGACGATGGCGAGGACGCCTGCCGTCTGGCTGCCCGCCGACGTGGCCAGGTTCGAGCAGAGCGTTACGTTCTTCTCATCGATGCCCGGCGTCGGGATCGAGGCACCGAACCGGAACAAGGCAATGAGGCCCAGCGTGATCAGCATCTTCTTGCGAAGATCCGGCGTCTGGAACGCCCGCACGAAGGCCGTCAGCATGCGCAGTCCTCGGTTCGGTTGATCGGGCAGTTCACGTATCTTACCCGGCACGTCATGCGTTGTCTCCCTGGAGCGTTATGCAGAACCGGCACGCTGGCACCGGCCTTTTGGGCCCGTGCCAGCGGTCGGTGCAGGTCATCGCGACGAGCCGCCGCACCAACCTGAGTAGCCAATAACGCGAACATGCGAATCCTGTCCGGTCAGGAGAGTTCGGTGACCGTACCGCCAGCCTGCTCGATCTTCGCCACGGCCGTCGCCGAGAAGGCGTGCGCGGTCACCCGCAGCGCCACCGGCAGGTCACCGGTACCGAGCACCTTGATCAGCTCGCCCTTACGGGCGGCGCCCCTGGCCACCATGTTCTCCGGCGTCACGTCGCCGCCCTCAGGGAACAGCTGAGCCAGCCTGCCGGTGTTCACCACCTGATACGTGGTGCCGAAGCGCGCGTTCGAGAAGCCCTTGAGCTTCGGTACCCGGCGGTACAGCGGCATCTGGCCGCCCTCGAAGCCGACGCGGACCGTGTTGCGTGCCTTGGTGCCCTTGGTACCGCGGCCCGCGGTCTTGCCCTTGGATGCCTCGCCGCGGCCGACCCTGGTCTTGGCCTTGTGCGATCCCGGCGCCGGCCGCAGGTGATGCAGCTTGAGCCCGCGCCCGGCCGCGCTCTGCGGCTCGCCGGTGTTCGTCTCAGGTATATCGGTGTTAGTCATCTCCGGCCACTTCCTCCACCGTCACCAGGTGGCGGACGGTCTTGATCATGCCACGGAACTCGGGGCGATCCGGCTTGACGACCACCTGGCCGATCCGGCGCAGCCCGAGCGACCGCAGCGAGTTCCGCTGCGCGCTGTTCCCGCCGATCTTCGACTTGATCTGTGTCACCTTCAGCTGTGCCATCTTCTCTGCTCCTTAGGCCCCGGCCGCGGCCGCTCGGGCCCGCAGCATGGCCGCGGGGGCCACGTCCTCGATCGGCAGGCCTCGCTTGGCCGCGATCTCCTCAGGGCGGCTCAGGCTCTTGAGCGCGGCCACCGTCGCGTGCACGACGTTGATCGGGTTCGACGAGCCCAGCGAGCGGGACAGCACATCGTGAATGCCCGCGCACTCAAGCACGGCCCGCACCGGACCGCCGGCGATGACGCCGGTACCCGGGCTGGCCGGCTTCAGCAGCACGACACCCGCCGCTTCCTCGCCCTGGACGGTGTGCGGGATCGTGTTACCGATCCGCGGCACCCGGAAGAAGTGCTTCTTGGCCTCTTCCACGCCCTTGGCGATAGCGGCCGGCACCTCCTTGGCCTTGCCGTAACCGACGCCGACCATCCCGTTGCCGTCACCCACTACCACCAGCGCGGTGAAGCTGAAGCGACGACCGCCCTTGACCACCTTCGCCACGCGGTTAATCGTAACGACGTGCTCAAGGTAGGAGGCTTGCTTATCGGCCGCGCCACCGCGCCGGTCGTCACGGCGCTCGCGCCGCTCGCCGCCGCCACTGCCGCGCCGCGGTGCTCCTGGCATTAGCCCTTCCTCATCTCTATATGATTCACAGTTTCAGGCCGCCTTCACGGGCGCCGTCCGCCAGCGCCGCGATGCGGCCGTGGTAGCGATAGCCACCGCGGTCAAACACCACGGCCTCGATGCCGGCCTCCGTCGCGCGCTGGGCCAGCAGTTCGCCGACCCGGCGCGCCTTGGCCGTCTTGTCTCCCTCGCCGCCGCGNNCTGCCGGAGACCTTCTTGCGAACTCGCAGGTGCCGGCGTACGCGCCCGGCCGCCGTGGCGCGGGTATGCGGACCCACCCGTCCGGCGGAGCGTGAATGCGACCTGGTCCTGGTGCCAGCCATGGCTTACTTACCAGCCTTCCCGACCTTGCGGCGGACTACCTCGCCCTGGTACCGCACGCCCTTGCCCTTATAGGGGTCGGGCTTGCGGAGCTTGCGGATTTGCGCGGCCACCTCGCCGACAGCCTGCTTGTCGATGCCTTCCACGACAAACCGGGTGGGAGTCTCGACCCGGAAGGTGATGCCCTCCGGCGGGACGACCGGCACAGGGTGGCTGAACCCGAGCGCGAACTCCAGGTCCTTCCCCTTGGCCTGCACCCGGTAGCCGACACCGACGATTTCCAGGGTCTTGCGATAGCCGTCCGTGACGCCGGTGACCATGTTGGCGATCAGCGTCCGGGACAGGCCGTGCAGCGCGCGCACGGAGCCCTCATCGTTCGGCCTGGTTACTTTGATGACGTCGTCCTCCCGGACGACGTCGATGGGGTCGGCCACGGTATGCCGCAGCGTTCCCTTCGGCCCTTGCACGGTGACCTGGCGCCCGTCGATATCGACCTGGACCCCGCTGGGGATGGTCACGGGGAGCCGCCCGATNNGCAGCTCCTCCTTACCAGACGTAGGCGAGGACTTCCCCGCCCACGCCCCGCTTCTTGGCTTGCTTATCGGTCAGCAGACCGCCGGACGTGGAGATGATCGCCACGCCGAGGCCGCCGAGGACCCGGGGCAAGTTGTCTTTCTTCGCGTACACGCGCAGGCCGGGCTTGGAGACCCGCTTGATGCCGGCGATGGAACGCTCGCGCTGGTTCCCGAACTTCAGGGAGATCACGAG
>PMOU01000100.1:0-6166 GCA_003161205.1 Actinomycetota bacterium
TGGCTGCCCGCGATGTCACCGATCGTCGCCCAGGTAGCGACCCAGGCGCACGCGCCGATCAGGTTGTACAGGCTGAACGTGACCCAGCGCATCTGGGTGATACCCGCGATGATGCCATTGGCCTCACGCAGGCCCACGATGTACCGGGCGATAACCACGAAGATGCCGCCGTAGCGGGCCTCGACCGCCTCGGCCCGGTCCAGGTGGTGCGGCTTGAGGAGGATGTACTTGCCGTAGCGCAAGATCAGCTCGCGTCCGGCGTACTTGCCGATGAGGTAGCCGATCTCGGCGCCGGCGGCGGCGGCGATGACCGAGACGATGCCGACTCCGACGATGTTCAGGCCCGCCCGGCCCGAGCCGGCGAAGATGGCGCCGGCGATCATCGCGAGCTCGCCGGGTATCACCGGCACGCCGATGTTCTCGAGGAGCAGCAGCAGGGCAATCGCCCAGTAACCGTAATGATCGAGCGGGCCGGCTACCGAGTTGAGGAAGCCAGGCAGCGGCGCAGGGCCGCCGCTCGCGAGAATGCGCATGCTCAACTGTCCCAGCCACCCGTCCTGTCACTTACTCCGGGCTGCTATCTACCGGGTCGCTGTCCTCGGCGTTGCTGTCTGCAGGGGGGCTGTCTCCGGCTTTGCTGTCTCCGGTGCGGAGGGCCTGGGCGAGGGATTCCGCGGTGAGGTCGATCTGCCAGGGCCTGGCCCCGTACCCGGCCAGCGCGTGTGCCACGGTCTGCTCGTCGTATGGCTGCGGGGGATCCCAGCTGAGCCGGCGCACCGCGTCCGGAGGTATCAGGTTCTCGATCGGCAGCCTGCTGTCTTCGGCGATGGCCGTCACGGCCGCGCGCGCCGCCGTCAGCCGCGCCGCGGCGGCGGGATCTCGCTCGGCCCAGCGATGCGCGGGCGGCGGCCCGTTTGGTGCCGATCCGCCGGCCGCCTCGGGCAGCTCGCTGTCGGCGCTGGCCCGCGCCCGCCCGACCGCGGCCAGCCAGTCTCTTTCGTGCCGCCTGGCCTGACGGCCCGCGAACCCGCTGATCTTGGTCAGCTGCGGATGGTTGGCGGGCAGCGACCTGGCCGCCTCGACGATCGCCGTGTCAGGCAGGATGCGGCGCGGGGACAGGTCCGCGGCCTGGGCGATCTTGTCCCTGGCCAGCCAGAGCTCGCGTACGACCGCGAGCCCGCGCCGGGACTGTACCCGGTGGATTCCCGACGTCCGCCGCCACGGGTCGGCCCGTGGCGCGGCCGGGCTGGACGCGAGCACGGCCTCGAATTCCTGCCGGGCCCAGTCCGTCTTGCCCTGAGCGGCGAGTTCCGCGGCGAGGGCGTCCCGTAGCTCAACCAGCACCTCCACGTCGAGGGCCGCATAGCGCAGCAGTTCCTCACGCAGCGGCCGGGTCGACCAGTCGGCGGCCGAATGGCCTTTCTCCAGGTGGAAGCCGAGTATTTCTTCGACCAGCGTGCCGAGAGCCACTCGTGGGTAGCCGAGCAGGCGCCCGGCCAGCTCGGTATCGAAGAGCTTCCGCGGCTTGAAGCCGATTTCGGCCAGGCACGGCAGGTCCTGCGACGCCGCGTGCAGCACGGTCTCGGCATCGCCGACGGCGGCGTCAATGCCGGAAAGGTCGGGGCAGGCAATCGGATCGATGAGCATCGTGCCGGCCCCGGCCCGGCGCAGCTGGACCAGGTAGGCACGCTGGCCGTAGCGGTACCCCGAAGCCCGCTCGGCATCGACCGCGACCGGGCCCGTGCCGTTGGCTAGCCGGCGGGTGGCCTCGGCCAGGGCCGCGTCGGTCTCGATGACCGGCGGCATCCCGTCTCGAGGCTCGAGCAGCGGGATAGCCTCATGAGCACCCTCGGGCCCCTGGGCCTCCTCGGCTCCCTTGGCCTCAATGGGGTCCTCGCGTTCGCCCGAACCTCCGACGTCACTTCCTGCGCTCACCCCGGCTGTCGCAGCGCTCGTGTGCCCGGCGGTTCGAGTCCAGCTGCGGCCGACAGGCAGTCACACCAGGCCGCGATGTGCCCGGACAGATCCAGTGTGTCGAGATCACCTGCGCCTGCGCCCGGACCGGCGGAACCCCAGGGCATGCCGGGGCCTGCCGGGGACCAGGAGGCCCGCAATTCGAAGCCGGTCAGCGGAAGCTCGTCCCGCTTGGCACCGAAACCCTCGGTAATCACCCTGGTGACCGTCCCGCTCGGCACCGCGTAGCCGGGCACATGGGTGTCCAGGGCCTCGGAAAGCCAGCTCCAGCCCACCTCGCCGAGCAGCGGATCCGCCGCGATTTCCGGTTCCACTTCGGCACGGATGTAGGCCACCAGCCGGAACGAGCCGTCCCAGCCCTGCTGGCCGTCCGGATCGTAGAGCAGCACCAGCCGTCCCCAGGCGACATCCGCGTCGTCCCGCTGGACGGTAGCGGCGATGGCCGTGGCGTACGGGGCCAGTCGTTTCGGTGCCGGGACGTCCTCGAACTGCAGGTGCCGCTCGGCCTGGGCATCCCGGCCTGCCATGAAGGCGGCGGCGGCGGCCGTGAACGTCACTTCCGCCACGGAGTCCGGCGTCCGGGGCGGCGAGTCCGGCACGCGGATCCGCGGACTAGGGACACGGGCGGGGGGTGACACCGGGGCGGCTGGGACCGCTGGGCTCGCAGC
Organism: Actinomycetota bacterium; assembly: GCA_003161205.1. Next base: position 2,643 of record PMOU01000100.1, read on the forward strand.
CTGGCTAGCCGCACTGGAGGGCTTGGGCTTCTTCGCGGGCGCCCGGGGCGTCCTCGGTTTTCTCGCCGGCGTCCCGGGAACGCCGATAGGTGTGGGAGGCACGTCCCGTGCCGTGCCGGCACCGCCGGCGGTCGCCGCGGGACCCGGCGCGGTCCTTGGGCGCTTGGGCGCCCGTGATCGCGTCGCGCGCCGATTCTCTGGCTCGTCTGCAGGCCTCATGGCCTGAGCGTACGTGTCTGTCATCCGCTTCTCACGCAGCGTCGCTTATATTCATGCTGAAACCGATGTTTCATGTTATTTGCCTGACCTAATTTCGGCCTAGGGAGAGCGGAGATCTGTGCTGGCTGGGTAACGCGGCCCTGGACGCATCGCGGCGGGCCGTATCGTGCCCGGGAAGACCGATGACCAGAGCGTCGCCGCATGCCGTGCAGCCCCACTCCTGGCAGGCGCCGTCCGCCGCATCCGGGCAGCTGGCAGGCTCGGCGTGAAACTGCTCGAAGAGCCGCTCGTCGCCGCATTCGGTGCAGTACCTGCTCAGATACGTCATCCTGGCGAACCTCCTCGTTGCGGTGCACAAGAGACGAGCAAGGGATTGAACGGGCTCGATGCCGATCGTGACATGCTCTCGTGCCGATTCGTGGGATCTCAGACGGCGTGTCTCGCTGCGGCCTACCATCTGATGATGTGAGACGATCCCTGACGTGAGCATGAGCCAGACGAAGTCCCCGTTCCTGCAGGCCTGCCGCAGAGAAGCGGTTCCCTACACTCCCGTCTGGTACATGCGGCAAGCGGGGCGGTCCCTGCCTGAGTATCTGAGGATCCGTGAGGGTATCTCGATGCTCGACTCCTGTACCCGTCCCGAACTGATCACCGAGATCACCCTGCAGCCGCTGCGCCGGTATGACGTGGACGCGGCCATCTTGTTCAGCGACATCGTGGTGCCGCTGCGCGCGGTGGGCATCGATGTCGACATCAAGGCCGGCGTCGGGCCGGTGATCGGCAGCCCGGTGCGGACCGCGGCGGACCTCACGCGGCTGCGCGCACTGGTTCCCGACGACGTGCCGTATGTGACAGAAGCGATCCGCTCCCTGGTGACCGAGCTGGGCGAACGTCCGCTGATCGGCTTCGCGGGCGCGCCGTTCACGCTCGCGTCTTATCTGGTGGAGGGCGGGCCCTCCAAGAACCACGACAAGACGAAGGCGCTGATGTACGGGGACCCCGAGCTGTGGCACGCACTGCTCGGCCGGCTGACTGACATCACGATCTCATTCCTCCAGATTCAGGTCGCGGCGGGTGCGTCCGCCATCCAGCTTTTTGATTCGTGGGTCGGCGCGGTCAGCCCGCAGGATTACCGGCAGGCGGTCCTGCCGCACACCAGCCGGATCTTCGCCGCGCTCGGGGAGAAGGGGGACGGGGAGGCGGGTGGGGTGCCGCGCATTCACTTCGGGGTGGGGACAGGTGAGCTGCTCGGGCTGATGGGGGAGGCCGGTGCCGACGTGGTCGGGGTCGACTGGCGCATCCCGCTCGATGAGGCCGTCCGGCGGGTGGAGCCCGGGAAGGCGCTGCAAGGCAACCTTGACCCGGCGATCCTGCTCGCGCCCTGGGAGGTCGTCAGGGAGCGAGCCATGGACGTGCTCGCGCGCGGGCGCGCTGCCGAGGGGCACGTGTTCAACCTGGGGCATGGCGTGCTGCCGGAAACCGATCCTGACGTGCTGGCCAGGCTCACCGATCTGGTTCACGCCGAATCGGTTCGCTAGTTCTCCGGCGAGGCGGGCCGGGCCGCGGGCCGGCGGCGAAGTATCCATCGCCTGCCCCGGTAGATCACGTAGACGGCGATGGCCAGGATCGCGATGAACGGTGCCAGCGCTCCTAGCAGGGCCAAAGTCCAGGACACCGCGATCCGCAGCGCGCGCCAGCCGGCGCCGAAGCCGCCGGCCAAGCTGGGCGGGGCCTTCGGCCGGTGGACAAGCGCCTTGGCCTTCGGGCCGAGAATGCTCAGCGTCAGGGTGGCGTAGCTGACCTCGTGGTCCAAGGCGCGCTGCTGGGCCTGCATGGCCTCCAGGCTGGATTCCTCCGCGTTGATCTGAGTCTGCACGCTAAGCAGATCGCTGACCGACCCCGCGTGCGTCAGCAGGGCGCGAAGCTGGACGATGGCCGCCTGATCCGAGGTGACCTGGCTGTTCACATCGGCCACCTGCTCGGTGACGTCCTGGGCCTGCTGCTGCAGCGACAGCTGCGTGCCGAGGCCGGCTGCGAGCTGGCTGAGCGTGGCCTGGTAAGCCGCGACGGGAATCTTGAGCTGCACGCTGGCGGTGGCCTCGGACGGATGATCCGGATCGGCCGAGGCGGTCTCGTCCGAGATGTAACCGCCCGCGCCCTCGGCGATCTGGGCCGCCTTGGCCACGGCCGAGCTGACATTGCCAGCTCGCACGGTCAGCTGCGCGGTGTAGATGATGTCGCTGGCTGGCGCCAGCTGGACGGTGGTGCCGATCCCGTTCTGCGGCTGGCTCGCCTCGCTTCCGGAGGCCGCGCCGGCCGCCGAGCGGCCCAATGCCGCGGGCGCGGACGCCGCCGGCTCGGGCGCGGCCTTGGCCGGCATGCCCGAGCTAACGGAGCCCGAGCCAGCGGAGTTGCCCGAGCTTGCGGAGCTGCTAGAGCTACCTGCCGAGCATCCCGCGAGGAAGAGCCCCCCGCCGAGTATGACGCTGCCGGCCATGAGGCCGGCGATGGCGCCGTGTCGTGTGCGCCCGGTCCGCGTGCTGCGGCGGGTCAAGCTCCGTGTGTTCCGCATGCCGTTGTGACGCCCGGCGTGACCCGGGCGGTTCCGCCGCCACGGTCACGATCGCGCACCGGCCCGGCCCCGCCCAGGTCACGGGAAGATATCCGGGGGAGTCCGGCGTACGTCTCATGGGGCCGCATCTGCCAGGCTGGTAACCATGAACCCTGCGAACACGCAGCCGCATGTGGTCATCGTGGGCGGCGGGATCTCCGGGCTNNCTGGCGGCGGCGTTTTTCCTCCGCGATCAAGCCGTGCGGGTGACCGTGCTTGAGGGGTCGCCCAAGCTTGGCGGCAAGCTTTCGGTATCGGAGATCGCTGGTGTGGCCCTCGATGAGGGGGCCGAAGCCCTGCTCGTCACCCGGCCCGAGGGAACCGGGCTGATCGCCGACGCCGGATTGGCTGACCAGCGCGTGACACCGGGTACCACGTCGTCCGCCATCTGGACCCTGGGGGCGCTACGGCCGCTCCCGCGACGCCAGTTCATGGGCGTGCCTTCGGATATGGCCGAGCTGGCCGCCACGGGCGTCGTTTCCGGCGACGGCGTCGCCCGGGCGCGCCAGGATCTCGAGCTCCCGCCGACCGCCCGCGACGGCGACGTGCCGGTAGCACAGTACATCGGGGCCCGATTCGGCGCGGAGGTCGTCGACCGGCTGGTCGATCCGTTGCTCGGCGGGGTCTACGCGGGCCGTTCGGCCGAGCTGTCGTTCGATGCGACGCTGCCGGCGCTGGCCGCCGCGTCCCGGCG
>PMOU01000100.1:6187-9790 GCA_003161205.1 Actinomycetota bacterium
ACGCTGCCCGACATCCTGGCGAAGGCATCGGCGGCGGGGGTGCGGACGGGCTCCATGGCCCGCGAGCTGTCCCGCACCGATGCCGGCTGGCGGCTTACCGTGGGGTCGGCCGCGGCACCGGAGTACGTCGATGCTGACGCGGTGATCATCGCGATCCCGGCGCGTCCCGCCGGTCGCCTGCTGGCCGAGATACCGGGGGCCGCCGCCGCCGTGACGGCGTTCGATGAGATCAGCTACGCGAGCATGGCGATCGTCACGCTCGCCTACCCGCGGTCCGCCTTTCCCGGGCCCGGGCTCAGCGCGGCGGGGCGGAGCGGATACCTGGTGCCGGCCGTCGACGGGCGGGCCGTCAAGGCGGTCACCTTCTCCACCGTCAAGTGGCCGCACCTGGCCCAGGCGACGGCACCCGGCGCCGAGCCACTGGAGATCGTGCGGTGCTCGGTCGGCCGCATCGGCGAGGAAACGCTGCTGCAGCGAGCCGACGAAGACCTCGCGGCGCTGGCCGCGGCGGAACTCGCGGCGGCGACGGGGGTACACGGATCCCCGGCCGCAACCCGCGTGACCCGCTGGGGCGGCGCGCTGCCCCAGTACACCGTCGGGCACCGGGACCGGGTGGGCAGGATACGCGCGGCGGTGGCCGCGCAGCCAGGGCTCGCGGTCTGCGGCGCGGCCTACGACGGGGTCGGCATCCCCGCGTGCGTCGCGACCTCCCGCGCGGCGGTCGACCAGGTGCTCGCCTTTCTCTCGGCTAGACGGTGACCGGGTCTGGCGTGGTGGCGGCCGTGGCCGACAATAGTGACATGGCTGACGAACAAGAGACGACGGAGCCGGGCATCGAGGCCGTGGAGGCCGTGTTGGCTGAGGCTGCGGAGGCTGTGGACGATGCCGCGGAGGCCGTGGAGGCCGTCGAGGCCGTGGAGGCCGAACGCAAGCTGAAGGCACGTGATCTGAACGAACTGATCCGCTACACGATGTGGTCGGTGTTCCGGGTCGCTGACCGGCCCGGGCTGGAAGCGGGCGGCCTCGGGAACGCCGCGGCCGAAGTGGACGATCTGCTCGAGCAGGCGGCCGCCAAGGGCGTCGTGACCCGCGGCTGCTACGACGTCCAGGGCATGCGGCCTGACGCGGACTACATGTTCTGGTGGGTGGCGCAGAATCCGGATGACCTGCAGGACATGTACGCCCGGTTTCGCCGGATCAGGCTCGGCCGTTGCAGCGAGCCGGTCTGGTCGGTGATGGCGCTGCACCGCCCGGCGGAGTTCAACAAGAGCCACGTCCCTGCCTTCGTGGCCGAGGAGGAACCTCGCGCGTACGTGAGCGTGTACCCGTTCGTGCGCTCCTACCAGTGGTACCTCCTCGATCCCGCGGAGCGTCGCAGGCTGCTCGCCGAGCACGGGATGATGGCGCGCGACTACCCCGACGTCAGGGCCAACACGGTCCCCTGCTTTTCCCTCAACGACTACGAGTGGATCCTCGCCTTCGAAGCCGATGAACTGCACCGGCTCGTCGACCTGCTGCGCCATCTGCGCGGATCGGAGGCCCGGCTGCACACCCGCGTCGAGATCCCGTTCTACACCGGCCGGCGCAAGCCCGTCCACGAGCTCGTCGCCAGCCTCGCGTAGCCCGAGCGCTTCACAGGCTAACGTCGAGAGATGCCTGAGGACCTGCGCGTGAACAGCTGGCTGCTGATACCGGCCAGCGAGCTGCACGAGCGCTTTTCCCGGTCATCGGGTCCCGGCGGCCAGTCGGTCAATACCGCCGACAGCCGGGTGGAGCTTTCCTTCGATGTCGAGCGCTCGCCCGCGCTCCCCGAATGGGCGCGGGCCCGGGCCGCCGAGCGCCTGGCCGGACGGCTGGCCGGCGGCGTGCTCACCGTCGTCGCGTCCGACCAGCGCAGCCAGCTCGCCAACCGGCAGGGCGCCCGCGCCAGGATGGCTGCCCTGCTGCGGGCCGCGGTCGCCCCGCCGCAGCGCCAGCGGGTCCCGACCAAGCCCGGCCGCCGCGCGAACGAGCGGCGCCTGCAGTCCAAGCGCAACCGCGGTGCGATCAAACGCGCCCGCCGGTATGACCGCCGCGACCCCGAGTAACAGCCCGCAGGTCGCCTACCCGGGCAGGCTCACGGCGCGGCCGGTTCCGCGGGCTCCAGGTGGAGCGACACCGAGTTAATGCACCAGCGCTGGTCGGTGGGCACCTCGTAGCCCTCCCCGGTGAACACGTGGCCCAGGTGCGAGTCACAGGCGGCACAGCGCACCTCGGTGCGGACCGTTCCGAGCGACCGATCCTCGATAAGCACCACCGCGTCCGACTCGGACGGCTGGTAGAACGAGGGCCAGCCGCAATGCGACTCGAACTTGGCGTCAGAACGGAACAGCTCGGCGCCGCAGGCTCGGCAGCGGTAAACGCCCTCGGTTTTGGTGTCGGTGTACTCGCCGGTGAACGGGGCCTCGGTGTCGGCCTGGCGAAGCACCGCGTATTCCTCCGGCGTCAGCTGCTCTCGCCATTCGGCGTCTGTGCGCTCAACCTTGTCCATGAAACGCAGGGTACCTTGTCTTCTTTTCCGCCTTAGGGCCCCCGCCCACCTCCCCGTCCCCCTTCACTGCGGCCCTGCGGCTCGCCGAGCTTAAGGAATCGGAATCGCAGGCCCCTGATGGGATACTCGTGCCCATGGTTCTTCAGGTGTCTGGCCGGGCGCATGGTCGGGCGGGACGACTGAGCTCGGCCGCCTGCTCGCGCTGCTTGACGACGCCGAGGCGGGCCGCTCGGTGGCCGCGCTGGTCAGCGGGGACGCTGGAGTGGGCAAGTCCCGCCTGGTCCGGGAGGTGACCCAGCTCGCCGCCGGACGCGGTTTCACCGTGCTGTCCGGCCAGTGCGCCGAGCTCGGCGACAGCGTGCCCTACCTGCCGCTGGCCGACGCGCTCCGCGGCGCCGCTCAGTCCACCGGGGTCCGTGACGCGCTCACGTTCCCGCCCCGCGCTGAGCCGGCTGCTGCCCGGACAGCGGCGACGGACGCCCGGCCGATGAGGACCGCTCGGGCCTGGCCAGGCAGCAGATGTTCGGCGCCGTGCTCGGCCTGCTCACCGAGCTCGCGGCCGCGGCGCCGGTGCTGCTCGTGCTGGAAGACCTGCACTGGGCCGACGCCTCCACCAGGGACCTGGTCACGTTCTTGTCCCGGATGCTGCACCGGGAGCGGGTCGCCCTGATCGGCACCTACCGGACCGACGACCTGCACCGCCGTCACCCGCTCCGGCCGGTGGTGGCCGAACTGCAGCGGCTGCCCGGCGTCATCTCGGTCGACCTCGCGCCGCTGGATCCCTCGGCCCTGGCCGAGCACCTGACGTCGGTCGCGCCCGGTCACCTGGACGCCACCGAGCTGAACGACATCATGGCCCGGGCCGAAGGCAATGCCTACTACGCCGAGGAACTGCTCGCCGCCTCGGTCCGCGGCGATCCCGGCCGAGCGCCGCGCTCTGCCCGCGGGCCTGGCGGCGCTGCTGCTCAGCCGGGTGGAGCAGCTTTCCGACGCCACCCAGCGAGGTGCTCCGCGCGGCGGCGGTGGCCGGGCGCAAAGCCGACGACGAGCTGGTGCGGGCCGCGTCCGGCCTG
>PMOU01000100.1:9798-17876 GCA_003161205.1 Actinomycetota bacterium
GAAGGCTATGTCTTCCGCCATGCCCTGCTGCGGGAGGCGGTCTACGCGGACCTGCTGCCGGGGGAGCGGACCAGGCTGCACGCCACGATGAGCTCGCTGCTTTCCGACGAGCAGCAGCTCGCGGTGCCCGGGACCGCCGCAGAACTAGCCCAGCACTGCCTGGCCAGCCACGACATTCCCGGCGCCTTCGCGGCCTCCGTCCGGGCCGGCCAGGAGGCGGAGCGGCTGGGCGCGCCCGCCGAGGCGCACCGCCACTTCGACCAGGCCCTCGCGCTGTGGGAACGGGTCGTCGAGCCGGAGAAGACAGCCGGGATGGCCCGCGGCAAGCTGGGTCTGCTGTCCGCGGACAACGCGGCGGACAGCGGTGACATCGAGCGCGCCGTGCACCTGCTCCGTCGGCTGCGGCAGGCGCTCGCGGCCCAGGCGAACACCGACGACGACCCCCGCGATGTCAGCCTGGCCAGCCGGATCGGCGAGCGGCTGGCGTTCTTCCTGAACCAGCTGGATGATCCCAAGGCCCTGGACGAAGCCATCGAGGTCGCCCGCGCTACGGTCGACGCGACCCCCGCGGATCCTCCGACATGGCAGCGTGCGCGCGCCATGTCCACCTACGCCAACACCCTGCTGACCGAGTACGACTACACCACGGCCAGGGAATGGGCCTCCCGCGCGCTGACCGCGGCCCGTGACGCCGACGCGCCCTGGGTGCAGGCCGACGCGCTCGTGACCCTGGGCTTCATCAGCAACCGCGAAGGCCGCAATGACGAAGCCATCACGTTGCTGACCGATGCGCACAAGCAGGCCCGCGAGGCCAAGGTCCTCGGCGTAGAGCTCAGGGCCGCCTACCACCTGGCGCGGGCCCACCTGGAGCGGGGTGATCTGACCCTCGGGGCCAAGGTCGCCCACGAGGGCACCAAACGAGCCAGCCAGACCGGGCTCGGCATGGCGCCGTTCGGCCTGGACGTGCAGCACCTGCATTTCCAATGCCACTTCGCGGACGGCAAGTGGGATCAGGCCCAGGCGATCGCCGACGGTTTCCCGGTCCGGGTCACCATCATCGCCGAAGCCTACCTGTCCTCGATGGCCCTGTTCATCGACGTCGCGCGGGGCAACCCGGCGGTGGCGGAACGGCGCGCCTGGCTCGAGCCGTTCTGGTCGGTACACGGATTCGACGAGTTCACCGCCCGCGGTGTGCTCGCCGAGCACGCCCTCTGGCAGGGCGACACCGAGCGGGCCCTGACCGAGGCCCGGGCCGCCATCGCGGTCACCGTCATCCCGGGGTGGGGTTACTCGCCGTCAGTGATCAGGCCGGCCGCGGTCGCCCTGAGCGCGCGCGCCGACCGCGCCTTGCTGGCCCGCGCGGTCGGTGACGACGATCTCGCCGTGGCCGAGCTGGCCGCGGCGGACGAGCTGCGGCAGATCGCCCGCGAGGGCGCGGCCTTCCCCCGGCGGCCCAAGTTCATCCTCGGCCCCGAGGCACGCGGCTGGCTGGCCCGGGCCGAGGCGGAGTACCGCCGCGCCAGCGGCGAGAACGACCCGCAGGCGTGGCAGACGGTGCTGGAGGAGTTCGGGCCGGAATACGTCTACGAGACCGCCCGCACCCGGTGGCGGCTAGCCGAGGCGCTCGCCGAGGCAGGCCGCCGGGACGAGGCGGCGGACCAGTGGCGCCAGGCCGCGCAGACCGCGGACAAGCTGAAGGCCAGGCCACTGCGCGCGGGCGCTCGACGACCTCGGCCCGTCGGGCCAGGATTGGAACCGCGCACGACCGACGGCCGTCGACGGCGCAGGTCCTGGCCTCGCTGACCAGCCAGGGAACGCGAGGTGCTCCGGCTCATCGCGGCGGGCCGCAGCAACCGGGAGATCGCCGTCGGTGCTGTTCATCGCGCCCAAGACCGCCAGCGTGCACGTGTCCAACATCCTCGGCAAGCTCGGCGCCGCCAGCCGCACCGAAGCGGCCGCCATCGCCCACCGCGAGGGCCTGACCGCCCAGCCCTCGCCTCGCTGAGCTAGACCCCGGTCACCTCGGCGCGAGCTCGGCGAGAATCTCCTCCGCACGCTCCGCCGCGGCGGCCGGGTCAGCATCGGGCGATCCGATCTGCGGATCCCAGTTCAGGTCGTAGAAGAGCTCGGTGACGCCCTGGTCGCCCAGCCAGGCCGCGTCCTCTCGGATCTGCGCGTAGCTGCCAGACAGCAGCCGGCGGTTACCGTCCCGCCCTCCTCGCTCAGCGCCGGCCAGCACCACGCCCCGGCAGATGATGCGCACCGCATCGGGGTCCCGGCCCGCCGCCGAGGCCGCCTCCCTGATCACCCCGACCGCCTCGCTGATCTTGGCCAGGTCGGCGCGGCTGGAGGTGATCCAGCCGTCGGCCATCCGCCCGGCTCGCTCCATGGCCGGCTGGGACATGCCGCCGAGCAGCACCTGCGGTCCCGGTTTCTGCACCGGCTTGGGATATTGCCGCCCCGCCGGGACGGTGTAGAACTCGCCGTCGAACGAGCTGACGTCATCGGCCCACAGCGTCCGCAGGACCGCCAGGTACTCTTCGGCCCGCGCGCCCCGCCTGGGCATGGTGGCGCCCGTCGCGGCGAATTCCTCGGGCAGCCACCCGATGCCCAGGCCCAGGTCAAGCCGGCCGCCGGAGAGCACGTCGACGGTCGTCGCCTGCTTGGCCAGGTAGGCGGGCGAGACGAACGGCAGGTTGATGATCGCCACGCCGAGCCGGATCCGCGAGGTCCGGGCGGCCACGAAGCCCAGCGCCACCATCGGGTCGAGCACGCTGCGGTACACCGGCTCCATCTCCGAGCCCTCGGGCACCAGCAGCCGCTGGAAGCTCCACAGCGACGCGTACCCCGCCTCCTCCGCCTGCCCGGCAAAGGACGCGAGATATTCCGGGGTGGCCCATGCGCCCGCGACGGGCGCGCCGAATCCGATCTTCATGCCCTCACCCTAGTCAAGGACTTTTTGGCCGAACGGTCGTGGTGCGTGCCGCCGTACAATCAGCCATGCCAGAATCCTCCGACCTGCCCGTCACCGAACGCACCAGGCACCGCCGCCTGCGCGAACAGGGCAGCACCGACCGGCGGGATCTGGCGGACATCCTGGCGGCCGGGGTGATCTGCCATCTCGGGGTCGTGGTGGACGGCTGCCCGATGGTCGTCCCCACCGTCTACGGCCTGGCCGGCGACACCCTGTACCTGCATGGTTCGGTGGCCAGCCGGAGCCTGGTCAGCGCGCCGCAGGCCACGATCTGCGTCACGGTGACCCACCTGGACGGGCTGGTGCTGGCCCGGTCGGTGTTCGAGCACGCGGTCAACTACCGCAGCGCGATGATCTACGGCACGCCCCGTCCGGTGACCGACCCGGCGGAGAAACTCGCTGGCCTGCGCGCGCTCACCGAGCACATCGTGCCCGGCCAGTGGGACTACGCCCGCAGGCCGAATAAGAAGGAACTGGCCAAGACGACCCTGCTCGCCCTGGCCCTGGCCGAGGCCTCGGTCAAGATCCGCACCGGCCCGCCCGACGACGGCGACTCTCCCGACGCGGCCCTCCCGGTCTGGGCCGGCGTCCTCCCGCTCGCCGCCGCCTGGCAGGAGCCAGACCCCGACCCGGTGCTCCCCGCGGATATCCCGCTGCCCCCGCACATCGCCGCCCTGGCCCACCGCCCGCCGCGGTGACGGTGGCAAAGGCCTCGACGCCGCTCTCACTGGGGCGACCCCGAACCGCCCGGCTAGCCGAGCTGGGGGAGGACGTCGGCGGCCAGTCGTTCCATCTGCTCGTGCAGGTCGAACGGCGCCGTGCACAAGATGAGCTCGGCGCCGGCCGCCGCCACCTGGTCCAGCTCGCGCACGCAGTCGGCCGGCGTTCCCGCCACCGCGGCGGCCTCGATGGCCGGCACCCGCTGGCCGTAGATGCCTTCCAGGGCTGCGTTGATCCTGCTGCGCGCGCGTCCGGCGTCCTCGTCGATCGCGATGTATACGCGCTTGGCGATGGGGAAGCCGGCGGCCGGTTCCCTGGTCCGGTCCGCCTCCGCGAGCGCCGCCCGCACGATCTTGACCTGCTGGGCGAATGCGGCGGTGGGCGTGGACCCCGCGCCGAAGAAACCGTCGCCCAGCCGCACGGCCCGCCGCAGCGCGGGTTCGCTGGCGCCGCCGAACCACAACGGCGGGTAGGGCTTCTGGACCGGCTTGGGCTCCATTGACGCGTCCTTGAGCTGCCAGAACTCGCCGTCGAAGGTGACCCGGGGCTCGGTCCACAGCGCCTTCATCAGCGCGATCCCCTCGGTGAACCGCGCCACGTATCGTGCCTGGTCCATGCCGAAGGCGGCAAACGGACGGTGCTTGCCGCCGGTGCCGACACCGACCTCGATCCGGCCGTGGCTGAGCTGGTCCAGCGTGCTCACGCTATTGGCCAGGTGCACCGGACTGTGCAGGGTGGAGACGAACACCGCGCAGCCCAGCCGTATCCGCTGGGTGCAGGCGGCCGCGAAGGTCATCGCTTCGATCGGCCCGAGCTGGGGCGCGGGGGTGAGCATCCCCTCCTGGGCCCATGCGCTGTCGAACCCGAGCTCCTCGGCGCGCGCGAAGTAGGCTCCGAAGGCGGCGGGATCGAACTCGCCATCGGCGTAGAACTGCGGGATCGCGATCGCGAATTTCATACCCGGCAGCCTAGCCCCGGCGGTCAGTGACACTATGCCCGGTGACCGCCATCCGGCGCATAGCCGAGGGCGTTACTGTGGGACCGGCGGTGATCAACGTGGATATTGCTACGCCGTTGTCGACGAGCGGCCGTTTCATCGTCGATGCCCACGGCAGGCGCGTCCGGCTGGCCGGAGTGAACTGGTACGGCGCCAGCGAGGATTTCGGGCTGGCGGCCGGGCTGGACCGCACGCACCGCAGGACTCTGGCCAAGAACATCGCCCGGCACGGATTCAACTCCGTGCGGTTCCCGTTCAGCGCGTGGATGACCGAGCAGACCGATCCCGTGCCCGATCAGTACCTTGCGGCCAACCGCGATCTTCACGGCTCGACTCCGATACAGGTCTACGACGCGTGCGTCCGGGCGCTGACGGATGAGGGCCTTATCGTCATCCCCAATTGCCACATGCTGTCCTTCGGGTGGTGCTGCTCGGACACCGATGACAATGGCCTGTGGTACAACGACGGCTGGCCGGCGGAGAAGTTCATCGCGGTGTGGCAAGAGATCACGACGCGGTTTAAGTCCAACCGGCTGGTCGCCGCGGTGGATATCAAGAACGAGCCCCGTCAGGCCACGGTGGGCGGCCGGGGCCTGACCCCCAGCTGGGGGACCGGGGATGCCACCGATTTCGCCGCGATGTACACGACGGTGGGGAACCTCATCCACGAGATCAACCCGCATCTGCTGATCATCTGCGAGGGGCTGAAATACGCCGGCGACCTGCTCGGAGTGGCCACCCGTCCGGTTCAGCTCGAGCGGCCGGGCAAGGTCGTCTACAGCATGCACGACTATTCGTGGTTCCACCCGAAAGGCCAGTCCACGGCGTCCTATATCGAGGAGATGACCAAGGCCGGCGGGTACGTTCTCGGCGGCCAGGACGGCGGCCAGGCTCCGCTCTGGATCGGTGAATTCGGCAACGACACCGGTTCGCTGGCGAATTTCGGCCTGGACCCGACGTCGCAGGTGGGCAATGCCGACAATGGCGTGTGGTGGAACAACATCCGGGCCTGGATCACCAGTGCCGACATCGACTGGTGCTGGTGGGCGCTTAACCCGACGCACGCCAAGGGGATTAACCCGGCCACCAGCCAGCTGCTCTACAACTGGGGCGATCGCGAGCCCTACGGCCTGCTGACCTCGGATTGGCGAAACGCCGGGAACCCCGTAGTCATGAAGATGCTGAAGTCGATGATCCCGCCCCGCACCGGCCCCGGTATCGACTCACCCCCTCAAGCGCTGTAGATCAGGATCACGCGTCGGTCAGCACCACATCATCCACCCGGGAGGGGCGCCGGTGCTTCAGCCTGCACTGGCGCCGGCGCCAACTCCGGCGTTGATGCCGACCCCGGCGTAGGGCCCTGTCCCGGCGTCGGGGCCGACCCACCGACCCCGCCGGCCGCTCCCTGGCCGGCGTCCGAGGGCACGCAGAGGTAGTAGCGCTTTGACTCGTGGAAGCAGTGGGTGGCAATCCACTGCAGCCGGGGGTTGCTGGCGTCGGCGATCCAGACGAGATGGAACCGGCCTTCGCTGACATCGGCCTCGAGCTGGCTCAGGGTCGGAACCGGCGTCGTGCCGTCGAACCCTCCGATGGGGAGCGCCTCCAGGCCGCTGTCATAGATGATGATGGACGGCAGCGACGCGGTCTGCGCCGCGAGCACGATCGGAGCGCCGTTCGACTGGTCCTTGAAGGAGAGGGCTACCTGCTGTCCCCCTGCTATCACCTCGGTGACCCGGGCCAGGTCCGCCGCGGCCGTGACTCGCTCGAACGGGACGGCAAAGGCGCCTCCGTCGCTGGCCACCAGGCTGGCCGAGGCCACGGCTGGCGCCAGTGCCATCGCGATCAGGCCCGCGGCCAGGGCCCCGGCGAACCAGGTGTCACGCCGGGCCCGCAGCGACCAGAGGATCACGCCGATGGCCGCGACGGCCACGGCGATGATGGCCGGGACCAGCCAGCCGGGTTTGTAGAAGCCGGACGAGGGCACCAGCCAGACCGCGTAGGCCGCCGTGCCCGCGACCACCAGCGCCAGCCCGATCCGCCGGCTGACCGCGGCCCGGTCCCGCGACCACGCCGCGGCGGCTCCGGCTCCGATGAGGGCGGCGGCGGGCGGAGCCAGGGCCGCCGTGTAATACGTGTTGAGGGTGGTCATTGCCGAGAACACCGCGAACAGCGTCACCAGCCAGCCGCCCCACAAGAGGAAGCAGGCCCGCAGCGGATCACCGCGTGGTTGCCGACGCCGGCTGACCAGGCCCCAGAGCCCGATCACGGCGGCGCCCGGAAGCAGCCAGCCGGTATCGCGGCCGAATCCGCCGTGCAGCAGGCGGCCTGCGGTGGGCGCGGGCACCGCGAGCACGCTGCCTGGGTTCAGCTCCGCGGCCGCCACCTGCAGCGGGGTCTGGTCGCCGAATCGGCCGAACGCGTTATAGACGAACACCTGCGTGTAAATGGAGTTGTCGTGGCTGCCGTCGANNGCGACCGTGAGCTGGACGACGCGCCTGACCGCCGGGCCAGGCCCGCAGACCAGGTACGCCAGGCCGAGCGCGGGCAGCACCATCCAGGCCTCGATCATCTTGGCCTGGAAGGCGAGTCCGACCCAGAGGCCCGCCAGGACGAGCCGCGTCGTGGTCCCGTAGGTCCGCCACGCGTCCCCGTCGGTCAGCTCGTCGTCCTCGTCGTCCTCGTCGGCCAGGTCGGGATACTCGTCGGCCAGGTCCATGCTGCTCCGCGCGATAGCGGCGGAGACGGCATCCGCGGCCAGCACGAGCAGCAAGATCATCAGCGAGTCGGAGATGTTCCCGCGGTCCAGCGCGACCGCGGCCGGGCTGGCCGCGAGGACCAGCGCGGAAATCAGGCCAGCGGTCGGCCCGGCGAGCCGGTACACCGCCCGGTAGAGCACCAGCACGGTCAGGATGCCCTCGACGACCTGCGGGAGCACGATCGCCCACGGGTGGAAGCCGAACGCCCGGACCGATAGCGCCTGGAGCCAGAAAGCTCCCGGCAGCTTGTCCAGGGTGACGGTGCCCGCCGGGTCGAACGCGCCGAAAATGAAGTCATGCCAGCTCATCGACATGCTGCGGACGGCCGCGCCGTAGTAGTACTCCAGCGTGCCCTGACCCATGGACCAGCCGTACGACAAGCCCGCCAGGGCCGCGATCACGACCAGGGCGAGCCGGCGTAGCCACACCGGTTTCAGCATTCCGCGCCAGCTTAGGGACGGGGACGGGCTTCTTTGCCACAACGCATGACCGCCCGGATACGTGCCGTGCGGTCAGTCGACGACCATTCTCGTGCCTTATGCTCGCGCTGTGCGCACCTGTTACCGAGTCGTGCCCGGGGCCAGCTGGTGACAGCTGACCTGGCCGGGCGGATCGGCGCGATTTGCCTGGC
>PMOU01000504.1 GCA_003161205.1 Actinomycetota bacterium
GGGGTGTGGCAGAACCAGCCGCCTTTACCGCCGGGCGCGGCGAAGCCGGCCTCGTCGCTGGCCACGGCCAGATCGGTGCTGGCCACCAGCTGGCATCCCGCCGCCGTGGCCAGCCCGTGCACCCGCGCCACCACCGGCTGGGGCACCTGCTGGATCAGCGTCATCAACTCGGTGCAGGTCATCAGCAGCGCCCTGACTCCGGGCAGATCGGCGTCCACGACGTCGGCGAAGTCATGCCCGGCGCAGAACACCGGCCCGTTTCCGGCCAGCACGATGCCCAGGGCGTCACTGTCCCCGACGTCACGGAACGCGCTGATCAGCTCGCGCATGTGCTCCAGGGACAACGCATTGCGGCGCTGCGGCCGGTTCATCGTGATGGTGGCGAAGTCGCCGGAACGCTCTACCAGGATGTGATCGAAGCCCATAACAGCCTCTCTGCGGCACCGGGACGCTGGTGGCTATGGCAGCCTACGTAGACCACCGAGTCTAGTTGCGTCCGGGCTGACCGGGGAACCCAGCCGGTGCCCTCGCCCGTGTGCTGGAATACCTAGACCCGGAAAACGACCCGCGGACGGGTACCTGATCGCCTCACAGCGGCAGCTTGGCCACCGTCATCCCGGCCGCCGGAACGGGCCCGTCCATCGCGGCCAGCGCCTGGCCGATGTCCTCGAGCCCGATGACCTGGCCGATCACCGCGCCGGGCCGCAGCGTGCCGTCCGCGACCATGGCCATCATGGCCGGGTAGTCCCGGGCGGCCATGCCGTGCGAGCCGTAGATCTCCAGTTCCCGCCCGATGACCAGGTCCATCGGGATCGGGGGCGCGGACGCCGGGCCGAGCAGCAGGCCGACCTGCACGTGCCGTCCGCGGCGCCGCAGGCTGCGCACCGAGTTCACCGCGGTGGCCGGCGAGCCGAGCGCGTCGATCGAGACGTGTGCCCCGCCGCNNCGGGCCCGGTCCAGCGCCGCGGCGGCCACGTCCACGGCGATCACCCGGGCCCCGAGGGCCGAGGCGATCAGCACCGCCGACAGCCCCACCCCGCCGCAGCCGTGCACGGCCAGCCAGTCACCGGCCCGCACCCGGCCGTGCGCGGTCACCGCGCGGAACGCGGTGGCGAACCGGCAGCCCAGGCCCGCGGCCGTGACGAAGCCGACCGGGGCGGGCAGCGACACCAGGTTCTCCTCGGCCGCGTGGACCACCACCAGCTCGGCGAAAGATCCCGGCCCGGTGAAGCCCGGCTGGGTCTGCCGCGGGCACACCTGCGCCTGGCCGGCCCGGCAATACTCACAGCGCCCGCAGCCGCACGCGAACGGCGCCGTCACCCGGTCCCCGGCTCGCCACCCGGTCACCGAAGGCCCGGTCTCGGCGACGACTCCGGCGAACTCGTGCCCGCCGATGTGCGGCAGCGCGACCGGATCGTGCCCCTGCCAGGCGTGCCAGTCCGACCGGCAGATGCCGGTCGCGCCCACCGCGATGACCACCCCGTTGGCCGGGCAGGCCGGATCGGCGACCTGCGTGAGCACCGGAGTGACCCCGTAGCCGGAGTAGACGACCGCCCTCACGAGCGGGCACCGGCGTCACCCAGCAGAGCCAGGCCCAGCGGGGATGTCTGGTAGAGCACCGTGCGCCCGCTGCGCTGCCGGTCCACCAGCCCGCCGCGGTGCAGCACGGCCAGATGCTGCGAGATCGCGCTCGGCGTGACCCCGAAGCGGCGGGCCAGCGCGCTGGTCGTGGCGGGCGACCGAAGCGCCCCGAGCATCCTGGCCCGCGGCCCGCCGAGCAGCGCCTCAACCGCTGCCGCCCCCAAGGACCCCGAGGACCCCGCGAACCCCGAGGACGCCAGAGACTCCGTTTCCCAAACGGTCGCGGCGCCCCGCGCCGGGTACAGCAGGGTGGTCTGGGTGCTCGTCGCCTTCTTCACCGACCATTCCGGCCAGATGAACACGCTCGGCACCAGCACCAGGCCATCCGGTCCCAGCGTGACCTGCCGGTCGGTGCCGTCTTCGGCATCGGTCATGAAGAGCTGGCCGGCCGACCACCGCAGGCCGGGATGCAGGTCGCTGAACAGCGACCGGGCGCCGCCGCCGGCCAGCAGCCCGGCATGGTAGGCGACGTCGGCGTCCAGCACCGACCGGATCCGCTCCCAGTGCGGGACGATGAGCCGCGCGTGGCCTTCGGCGAGTTCGGCCGCGATCTCCTCCAGCGACTCCCGGGGCCGCTCGAACAACTCCTTCGCGGTATCTGGCCACGGTCCGGCCCCGAACACCCGGCGCAGGCTCGCCCGGACCGGCTCGTCCGCCGTCGCGCCCAGCTGCGCCAGTTCGTCCTCGAATCCAGGCGACTTGCCCACCGGCGCCGGGACCAGGAACTCCGGCCAGTACGGCAGGCCGGTCATGACCAGCGGCCACAGCCGGGGTAGCCGCAGCGGCCACCGTTCGAGCTCTGTCCGGGCCCACCCGACCCAGGGCCGGTTCACCGAAGGCGGGTCGGGGTTACCCAGCAGCGCCACGGCCCTGAGCGTCTCGCATAGCGGCGAGATCGCGAACCTGGTCGCGGCCAGGTCCGTCACGTCCAGCTCGAGCACCAGCCGCATGCCCCTAGCATGTCCCGGGCCCGCTCCTCGGCACCAGGATTTAGCCAGAAACTTAACCGTCGACCGCAAGATGCAACCCGGCCACGCTGACCCCCATGACACAGGCCAGAGCAGCAGCCGACGAGCAGCAGCCGTATCACCCGCCGAAACTGGGCCGGGACTACTGGCGGCTGTGGTGGGCGAACGCGGTCAGCAGCACCGGCGACGGCGCGTTCGTGGCCGCCCTGCCGCTGCTGGCCGTGACCATCACCCGGGACCCGCGGCTGGTCTCGGTGGTGACCGCCGCCACCTACCTGCCGTGGATGGTTCTGTCGCTGCCGGCCGGCGCCCTGGTCGACCGTCACGACCGGGCCACGCTCATGTGGCGCGCCCAGGCGGTCCAGGCGGCCGTGGTCACGGCGGTGGCGGTCCTGGTCGTCGTCCGCGCGGCGAACGTCGAGCTGCTCGCCCTGGCCGGGCTGCTCCTGGGCAGTGCCGAGGTCATCTTCAGCAACGCCGCGCAGTCGGTGCTCCCCGCGCTGGTGCCCGCCGAACTGCTGCCGAGAGCCAACGGCAGCCAGCAGATCAGCCTGACGGTGGGGGAGTCCTTCCTCGGGCCGCCGGCCGGCAGCCTGCTGTTCGCCGCGGCCGCGGCCCTGCCGTTCGGCCTGGACGCCGTGTCGTTCGCCGGGTCCGCGGCGCTGCTGGCCAGATTGCCCAGGACCCACGAAAGCCGCCAGGAAACCAGAACGCGCGCCCAGATCGCCGAGGGCCTGCGCTGGCTGGTCCGGCATCGCCTGCTGCGCGTGGTCGCCGTCCTGCTCGGCGTCTACAACTTCGCCAACCAGATGGGCCAGGCCGTCCTGGTGCTGCTGGCCACCGAGACGCTGCACGTCAGCTCGGCCGACTACGGGCTGCTGCTGGCGGCCAGCGCCGTCGGCAGCGTGGTCGGCGGCCTGGTGAACCCGGTCCTGACCCGTCGGCTCGGCCTGCTGGCCTCGCTGATCATCGGGGGCGCGATCGACGCCGTCGTCTTCGTCGGTGTCGGGCTCGCGCCGGACGCGATCGTGGCGGCGGTGCTGCTGGCGGGCCAGGGATTCTCCGTCACCATGTGGAACATCGTCACCGTGACCCTGCGCCAGCGGGTGGTGCCCTCGGCCCTGCTCGGCCGGGTCAACAGCGTCTACCGCATGCTCGGCTGGGGCCTGATGCCGGCCGGTGCGCTGGCCGGCGGTTTCGTCGCGCACGCCGCGGGCCTGCGGGCCCCCTACATCGTCGCGGGGATCATCTGCGCTCTCGCCCTGCTGGCCAGCACCCCGCTCCTGCTGGCTGCGGACCGAAGCAGCCGGGATTAAGTGAGGACGATGGCCCCTGGCCGACCCGGCCCGCATCGGGAAAGCCTGCCTCCGGGCGGCCTCAGCCTCCTGAACTGGGCAATTCCCGCCCTCCGGCAGGTGATTGAAGCCCGCCAGCGGGGTACAACTAGCGTGCTGATCTAAAGCCTACTAAATTAGTCGAAATACTTCGGTGTAGGAGTCTTCCCGCCCTTGGAGGCCCCCTTGGCGATGCCCGACTTCCTGGTGATCGGCGCCCCGAAGGCGGGGACCACGGCGCTGCACGCGGCGCTCGCCCAGCACCCGGGACTGTACATGTCGGCGATCAAAGAGCCGAAGTTCTTCCTCTCCGACGGCCCGCCGCCGACCAAG
>PMOU01000255.1 GCA_003161205.1 Actinomycetota bacterium
GCCTCGCCGGCCACCGCCCGGGCCAGCAGTGTCTTGCCGGTACCCGGCGGCCCGTAGAGCAGGACGCCCTTGGGAATCTTGGCCCCGATGGCCTGGAATTTCGCCGGAGTCTGCAGGAATTCCTTGATTTCCTGGAGTTCCTCGATGGCCTCGTCCACGCCGGCCACGTCCGCGAACGTCGTCTTCGGCGTGTCCTTGGTGAGCAGCTTGGCGCGTGACTTGCCGAAGTTCATCACCCTGTTGCCGCCGCCTTGCATCTGCGACAGCATGAAGAAGAAGACGAGGAAGATCACCAGGTAGATCAGGGCGGTCGGAATCAGGTCGAGCAGGGCGTTGCTCTTCGGGATGGTGATGTTATAGCCACCCTTGAGGTTGCCCTTGTCATACTGCGCCTGGAGCTCATTTTGCAGTTGCAGGCCCTGACCGGACACCCACGACGCCTCGAGGTTCTTGCCGCTGGTGGTCGTGACCTGGATCGTCTGGTTCTTGTCCGTGATCAGCGCGCTCTTGACCTGGCCCGCGTTGATGTCCTGGACGATCGTGGAGGTGTCGACCTGCTGGTAAGAACTCCCGGAATTAGCGTAGTCAAGCACAAAAAGCAACAGCAGCACCGCTACGGCGACTAGCAGTAGCGGTGCGCGGAGAAAGCGCCTTAGCTCCATCGATGAGCGGTCCCGTCGGCCCGGGCCCGTTCCCTCCTGACCAGCGTCACACTCCCGTCGACCGCCGGCGGGATGGCCATGGTTCCCAATCCTCGCAGCCTATGTTCAGGCAGCGGCCGCGAGGTGCAAACTACGACGGTACACCGCCCGGGTGCAACGCCTGGAAAGTCAACGCTTTCCGTGGCGGATTGTGTTCCCCCTGCCTAACCGCCTCCGTACACGGCCGGAGCGAGCGTTCCGATGAACGGCAGGTTCCGGTAACGCTGAGCGTAGTCAAGACCGTAGCCGACGACGAATTCATCCCCGATGTCGAAGCCCGTATAGGCCACGTTCACCTGCATTTGAGCCGATCCCGGCTTACGCAGCATGGCGCAGATGGCCAGCGACGCGGGCGCCCGCGAACGCAGATTGCCTGCCAGCCAGGACAGCGTGAGGCCGGAATCGATGATGTCCTCGACGATCAGCACGTGCCGGCCGGTGATGTCGGTATCGAGNNTCCTTGAGGATACGGACCACCCCCGAGGATCGGGTCCCCGAGCCGTAGGACGAGATCGCCATCCAGTCCATCTGCACCGGCAGGTGCATGGCCCGGGCCAGGTCGGCCATCACCATGACCGCGCCCTTCAGGACGCCGATGAGCAACAGGTCCCGGCCGGCGTAATCGGCGTCGATCTGCGCCGCGAGCGCGCCGATGCGCGCCTGCAGCTGCTCGGTGGTAATCAGGACCTGCTTCAGGTCAGGTCCCATGTCACTTTCGTCCAACGGACTCGCCACCCCTACTCGCCTGCTGCGCTGCTGGTGAACCACACCTTGCCATCTCGGCGCCGCGCTCGCATACCGCCGGGCAGGTCAACCCAGCGCTGCCCGCGCCAGCCGGTGATCAGGGCGTCGATCCGGTCGATGTGGTGCGCGGTGAGCGCGCCGTGCGGGCAGCCCGCCATGACCGCCGCATCGCGCAGCACCCGCGTCCTGATCGCGGCCGGCAGCTCCCGCAGCCGGCCGGCGTCCAGCCCGGCCGGGTCGGAGCCGTCAGCGCGGAGCCGTCCGCTTTCGGCGAACGCGAGATCGTCGAGGTACTCCGCGTCGGCGCGCAGCTGGCTCGCGGTGCGGGCGAGCGCTTCCGCCACCCCCGGCCCGAGGGCGGTCTCCAGGGCGGGCAGCACCTGATGACGCACCCGGGCCCGGGTGTAGCTGAAGTCGCGGTTGTGCGGATCCTGCCAGGGCTCAAGGCCGAGCTCGGCGCAGGCGGCCCAGGTGGCCGCCCGGCGCACGGCCAGCAACGGCCTGCGGTAAGGCCCGCGCTGCGCGGCCATGCCCGCCAGCGACCGGCCGCCTGATCCCCGGGCGAGCCCGAGCAGGACGGTTTCCGCCTGGTCATCGAGGGTGTGGCCGAGCAGGACCGCGGCTGCGCGGTACTCGCTGGCCGCCGCGTCAAGCGCGCGGTACCTGGCCACCCGGGCCGCGGCCTCAGGTCCTGCCGTTGCCTTCACCGTCACCGCGACGCTGCGTACCGGGTCGAGGCCGAGCTGGGCGAGCTGCGCCGCCACGGCGGCGGCACGCTCAGCGGAACCCGGCTGCAGCCCGTGGTCCACGGTCACGCCGCCGGCCCGCAGGCCCAGGCGCGGGGCCACGAAGGCCGCCGCGGCGGCCAGCGCGAGCGAGTCGGCGCCGCCGGAACACGCGACGAGCACCAGGTCATCCGCGGTCAGGTCAGACAGGCAAGCCCGGACCGCGGTGCGGACCTCGGCGACCGCCGCGCTAGGACCCATCCGGCTAAGAGCTAGGACCCATCCGGCTAAGAGCCGGATACGACCCGCTCCACCCACAAGTGCGGGTCGGTGAACTCCGCCCTCGTCGGCAGGGTCTCCGGCGACGTCCAGACCTTGTTGAAGTCGGGCATGCCGACCTCTTCCACGACCATGCTGACGAACCGCGAGCCCTCCGCGTACTGCTTCATCTTCAGGTCGATACCCAGGATGCGGCGGATCGTCTGCTCGATCCGGCCCTGCGATCCGCGCCGGGCGCTGAACCGCTCCCTGATCTGCGCGACCGAGGGCACCACCTGCGGCCCGACCGCGTCCATGACGTAGTCGCCGTGCCCTTCCACCAGCGTCATCACCGCGGTCAGCCGGTCCATGATCTCGCGCTGAGCCGGGGTGGCCACAGCATCGATCAGGCTTCCGCCGTCACCGCCGCGCACCGCGCCCGCCATCGCGTCAGCCGCCGACCGCAGCCGCTGCAAGATCGCCGCCGGGTCAAGCTCGGAAGCGAGCAGGAACTTGGTCATCTGGCTCTGCACGTAGTCCCGCAGCCACGGGACCGCGGTGAACTGCAGCCGGTGCGTCTCCTCGTGCAGGCACACCCAGCGCCGGAAATCGTGCGTGTCGACGCCGAGCTCGCGTTCGACCATGACGATGTTGGGCGCCACCAGGGTGAGCCTGCCGGGCTGCTGGCCGTCCACCGGGGATGCCTCAGGCGGCAGGAAGAGCTCGTACTGGCCGAGCACCCGGGAGGACAGGTAGGCGAGGATCAGGCCGGCCTGGATACCCGTCACCCGGGATCCCACCGCGGTCATCACCGCGCTCGGTGACCGGGACGAGCCGCCGGAGCCTGCGCCGGGCGCACGTTCCTTCAGCTGCTCGACCAGGGGCTCCAGGACGACGCGGAAGCCATCCACGTTCGCCCGGATCCAGCCGGGCCGGTCGACCACCGCGACTCGTCCGAGCGAGCCGTCAGGCCCGGCCGACATCCCGGTGACCTCGTGGACCGGCTGCTGTACGGCGCCGGCCAGGTCGCGTAGCTCTGAGACCGTTCGCCGCGCCTCGGCCAGGCTGACCTGCGGGCCCTGCCGGGCCCACCGGGTCCCGGTGGAAATGGCGATGTCCCAGTCGATCATCTGCGTGCTGCTCACAGTCCCACCGTACGTTAGGTCTCGATTATGTCCGTCACCGGCAGCCGCAGCCGGCCAGCACGGCCGCCGCCCGGTCGATGGCGGACGCCGCTTCGGTGAGTACCCCCGCCGACGGGATCTGGTCGGCCATGAACGCGAAAACCAAGGTCGCGCCGGTCTTGTCGGACACTATTCCGGCCAGGGCGGTCACGGTGCCGAGATTGCCCGTTTTGGCCCGGACCGATCCCAGGGCCGCCCCGCCGATCCCGCTGAACACGCTCTGCCCGGCAGACAAGGTGCCGGAAAAGCCGGCCACGGGCAGCCCGGCCAGCAGGGCCCGCAGCCGGGGCCGGGCGATGGCGAGCTCGAGCACCTTGACGAGCGTGGCCGGCGCGATCGCGTCTTGGCCAGACAACCCGCTGCCGTCCACCAGGTGCAGGCCGCTGCTGACGCCGAGCCGCCGCAGTTCGCTGGTCACCGCGGCGGCCGCCCCGCTGAACGAGGCCGGCTGGCCGGTCGCGAGCGCCACCTGGCGGGCCAGGTTCTCCGCGATCACGTTATTGCTCTCGGTGAGCATCTGCTGCACGATGGCCGACAGCGGCGGCGAGGACACGCTGGCCAGGGCGGCCGCGTGCGCGGGCGCGGTCTGCGCCGCGGGGGTGCCGGTGACGTGGATGCCGTCGGCGGTGAGCAGGGCGGCGAACGAGGCGGCGGCCTGGGCCGCCGGGTCGGTCGCGCGTGGCCGGAGGTTGTAAGGGTCGTCGGAGTCCTCCGGCGCGCCAGCCGCGTTGAGCCGGCCCTGGTCCACCTCCAGGGAGACGATCGGGGTGACGTTCCCGGTGCTGACGTAGCTGTCCGGCCAGCCGGGGGCGAGCAGCGGACCGGTGTACAGCGAGGTGTCATAACCGACGCTGACCGACCGCCGGTGCTGCGATTTCAGCGCTCGCGCGGCCGCCGCGGCCAGGTCGGCCAGCGTGGCCGGGGCCGGGTAGTCCTGCGCCGGGTACGCGTTGACCGCGAGGGTCGGGTCACCCCCGCCGACCAGGATGACGCTGTTAGCGGTGGTACCGCGCACCACGCGGGTGCGGAACGTGGCGTGCGGGCCCAGGACGGCCAGGGCGGCCGCCGAGGTGGCCAGCTTCGTCGTCGAGGCGGGCGTGGCCAGCCCGGTGCCCTGCTCGGACAGCAGCACCCGGCCGGTGACCGGGTCGGCGACCAGGGCCAGGACGCCCGGACCCAGGGCCGCGGCCGACAGCGGGGCCGCCAGGGCCGACCGCAGCCCGCTCGCGGTCGGCAGGGAACCGCCGTCGGACCCGGCGGCCAGCACGGTGCCCGGGTCGCTGACCGGACCGGTCGCGACCGACGCGACCCGCAAGGCCGCGAGCCGGCTCGGCAGCATCCGGGCCACCGCGATGCCCGCCGCCAGGGTGACCACGTTGATCATGGCCAGCGTCAGCAGGGCCGCCCTCCGGGTGCGGCGCACCATGACCTAACCACCCCACCCAGAAGAAGCCAACGGAGCATTCGCCGCGGATCGCGGGGGACAATGGAGTTAATCACCCAGACCGGTCTGGAGCGAAAACGTGGACGTTGAAGTTGTCATCGAAATCCCCAAGGGACAGCGCAACAAGTACGAGATGGACCATGACACCGGCCGGATACGGCTGGACCGCATGCTGTTCACCTCTACCAGGTACCCGTCCGACTACGGCTTCATCGAGGACACCCTGGCTGACGACGGCGACCCGCTGGACGCCCTCGTGCTGCTCGACGAACCCACCTTCCCAGGGTGCCTCATCACCTGCCGGGTCATCGGCATGTTCCGGATGCACGACGAGAACGGCGCCGACGACAAGGTGCTCTGCGTGCCGGCCCAGGACCCGCGGATGGAGCACCTGCGCGACATTCACCACGTGCCCGAGTTCGACCGGCTCGAGATCCAGCACTTCTTCGAGGTCTACAAGGCGCTCGAGCCCGGCAAGATGGTGCGGGCCGAAGCCTGGGCCGACCGCAAGAGCGCCGAGGCCGAGGTCGAGGCCTGCCGCAAGCGAGCGGCCGAGACCCCCGGCTACGGGGCCGAGGACCACTCGGACTAGACGGCGCTGGCGGCCGTCCGCCGCAGTTCCCCCGGGCCGGGAAAGTGTGTGCTGGGGGCACGCGGGCGGCCCGTTCGGTAAAAAAGATCTTTCCCGGGCCGGTGCGGGCATGCGGTACCGTGAGCGGAACCGCCACGCCGGGCGGCTGGACGGGGGTTAGCCGGACTGTGCCTCGCTATCGCAGGGTTGTCGTCAAGCTAAGCGGCGAGGCGCTCGCGGGGGCGGGCAGCTCAGGCGTCGATCCGGCCAGCCTGTCCCGCGTCGCCGAGGAAGTCCTGTCCGTCCACGATCTCGGCGTGCAGGTCGCGGTCGTCGTCGGCGGCGGCAACTACTTCCGCGGCCGGATGGCCGACGGCTGGGGCATCAGCCGGGCCGAGGCGGACAACATCGGCATGCTCGGCACCATCATGAACGCGCTGATGCTCAGGGGCGCGCTCACGGCCAGGACCGACACTGACATCCGGGTCATGACGGCGGTGCCGATCCACAGCGTCGCGGAGCCGTTCATCCGGCTCCGGGCGCTGCACCATCTGTCCCGCGGCCTGATCGTGCTGCTCGCGGGCGGCATCGGCCAGCCGTACGTCACCACCGACTACCCGGCGGTCCAGCGTGCCCTCGAACTCGACGCCGATGCGCTGCTGGTGGCCAAGCGCGGGGTGGACGGGGTCTACGACACCGACCCGAACGTCAACCCGAACGCGGTGCGCTACACCCGGCTGACCTACGACGAGGCGCTGGCGGCCGGGGTCCGGATCATGGATACCAGTGCGTTCGTACTGGCCAACGAGCAGGGCCTGACAATGCACGTGTTCGACGTGGCCGCCGCCGGGGTCATGCGCGAGATCTGCGAGGGTGCCGAGCTCGGCACCCGGATCAGCGTCAAGGACTAGCCCCAAGGCGATGTAGATGATCCGCGGGCCTGGACCGCGGTCACATGCGCCCCCAGCTTCCCATTCGCACCGTCCGTATGACGACCTAGCCCCAGGCCAGTCGAAGAAAGCGGCACTCTACACAAAAGATTGTGCAGGCTGCCGCATTGATCGAATAAAGGAGCAGGGACGAGGTGAGCGGGTGGGGCGGGCGATGCGGTTGCGGTGGGACTAGCCCTCAGTCCGGAAGCTGCGCGAGGGTGAGGAAGAAGTCATCAACTTGCCGGATCGCTTCGGTGAAACGATCGAAGGTCACCGGCTTGGTGATGTAGGCGTTGGCGTGCAACCGGTAGCTCGTCAGGATGTCCGTCTCGGCTTGTGAGGTGGTCACTATCACCACGGGGATCGTCAGCAGGCCAGGGTCGGCTTTCAGGTCGGCCAGCACCTCCAGGCCATTGCGGCGCGGCAGGTTGAGATCGAGCAGGATCAGGCCGGGCCTGGGCGCGGCGGTGAACTCGCCGGTCCTGCGCAGGAAGCGCATCGCCTGCTCGCCGTCGCCCACCACGTGCAACATGCTGGGCCCCGGGGACAGCTCGAAGGCTTCCCTGGTCATCAGCACGTCCCCCGGATCGTCGTCGACCAGCAGCACGTCGATGACCCGGCGCCCGGCGGGATCAAGGGGGTAGCTGACCTCAGACATCTGCCGACCTCCGGCCTGGGAGAAGAAGGATGCCGCGCCGGAGGCTGGGGTCTTTGAGGTCGGGAAACAGGCAGCCAGCCCGGAGCGCCGGACCGGCTGCTTCTCAACCGGTCCGGAGATGTTACTGCACCGAGCGCCGGGCCGTGACGAGAGCCGCGACGGTGCCAGCGCGAATCGGGCGCCCGAGCCGGGCGTAAATGGCTTCGTACTCACGCTCCAGGGCGGCACGCTGGGCCGCCGAAAACCGAGCGTAAAACGACATCGTACGAACGAGAGCATTGAGCTCGTCAGGAGTGTGCTCAAGGAGCTTGGGCATGACGGCCACCTGAACATCGCCGAACAGCCGGCCGGCATAATCCTGCCCCAGGTCGTAGCTGCCGAGCCAGGCCCATACCCGCGAGACGTTGCCGCGGCGTTGCTCCATCCCGGCGAGCGTGCCGTCGAGATCCCGGTAGGCCGGCCAATGAGCGGCAACGTCCGGGGCGATCTTTCTCATGGCCGCAAGCACTGCTTCCTGATCTGCTTGGCTGCCCGGCTCCTGGAGCCCGAAATACTGCACCAGGGCGAGCGTTCCACGCCGAACAAGTACCTCAGCGGCCTTCCGCCAGCTAACCGCGGGGTCAACCCAGTGAAACGCGGACGCGGAGAACACGGCCGCAAAGTGCTCGCGGGGAAGCGGCGCATCCTCGAACTGGGCGTTCACGAACTCCACCTCTCCGGCCCCGGCCAGGTTCTGCCGGGCCAGTGCGATGAGGCTCGCGCCGGGTTCGAGCGCCGTGACGCGCAGGCCCCGGGCCAGGAGGCCGCGGGTCAGCTGGCCGCTTCCGCAGCCGACCTCAAGCACATGATCACCGCTGCCGATCCCCGCGACCCGGCACGCCTGGTCGATAAGCTCGTCAGGATAAGCCGGCCGGCGGCGGTCGTACTCGGCCGCGATCTCATTGAAAACCTTGCCGTAATGANNGAGTTCGCCGCGATCCGCAGCGTCGGCTTCGAGCCGGCCGGGCAGGTGCTCGGCGCCGCGGTCTATAACATCTGCTACACCGGCGGGTACAACTGCCCCGGACCGTTCGGGGACGGCCTGATCAGTCCCGACCGGTCGGTCACCCAGGTGTCTGGCCGCGGCCGTCCGGGATCGTTCGGGCCGCTGGTGCAGACCCTGTACCAGGCGCGACGCACCGCCATCGCCCGGATGAGCGCCGAATGCGCCGAACTCGGCGGGCACGGTGTCGTCGGCATCCGGCTCACGGCCGGGGCGCTCCCGGCCGGCGGCCAGGAGTTCCGGGCCATCGGCACCGCGGTGCGGGCGCCGGGGTCGAGGCGGCTTCGGCAGCCGTTCACCTGCGACCTGTCCGGCCAGGACTTCACCAAGCTGATCTCGGCGGGCTGGGTACCGGCCGGCCTGGTGCTCGGCATCTCGGTGGGAGTCCGGCACGACGACCGGCTGACCCGCGGTCAGACCTGGTGGAGCGCGGCCAACGCCGAAGTGCTCGGTTATACCGAACTCGTCAACGACGTCCGCCGCGACGCCCGGCGTCAGCTTCACCTGGACGTCCAGCGACTGGGCGCCGAGGGCGTCGTCATCGCGGACATGAGCCTGCAGATCAGGGAGCGCGGCTGCCCGGTGCGGGAGAACCAGGGCGACCACATCGCGGAGGCGACGATCATCGGCACCGCCATCACCCCGTTCTCCGGTGCCGGGCGACGGCCGGGCACGTCGAGCCTGTCGGTACTGTCCCTGGACCCGCAACGTCGGCAGGCGGCGCGCCGGGGAGATGCGATGCCGCAGGACGAAGCGCGCCCGGCGGCGCCGTTCGCCCCTGCCCGTCCGGGCATCCCCTGGCCATTGCGGCTTAGGGCCTTCACCCGTGTTAAAAGATAGATCACATGGGCAGGTCGAGGTCCAGAGTGACAGATTTCATGGCGAAGCCGTGGCGAGTGTAGAAGCGCCGGGCGCCTTCGTTGGCTGCATATGCCGTTACCGTGGCCCGTTGCACGCCTTTCTCGGCGGCCCAGGCCAGGAATGCTGCCATGAGCTGGTCGCCGACGCCGTGGTTGCGGTGGGCTGAATACACATGAATGCTTTCCAGGTCGGCCACCCGGATGGGATGCATGCTGCCCGGGCCGGCCAGGTGCCCGACCAGATGACCTGCCGTTTCGTTGCCATCGCGCGCGAGCAGGATCAGGTTGCCGGAATTGGCGAGGAGCGAGCTGTAATACGGGATGCCGCTCTCGCCGGCCCAGCGCAGATTGGTGGCAGCGGCGTCATGCGCTCCGGCATCCGTGGCGATGAGTGCATCCATCGAGGCGACGATATCGGGGAGATCAGCGGTCGTCGCCATGTCGATCCGGATGGTCACACGGCAACACTATCCAAACCTGCTGGCCCGCTGATTACCGCCTTCTACGGCCGTACATGGCTACCAGGATCAGGACGATTAGCACAGGCACGGCGACTGTAATCACCATAGCGCCGGGGCCGTTGTAGCCGTGGACCCCCGCCGCGACGCTGATCAGCATTCCCTTGCTCCTACCGGGGGTTACCGTCGTACTGTCAGGGAGCATTGCTCTAACCGCTTGCTGCGCGCCACCACCTCACCACGCGGAGGTTGCCCATGTCTATGCCCTTCCCGCCGAATCCGGGCAACCTCGGGCCGCCGCCGGGGTGGCCGCGCTACGGGGACAACGAGCCCGAAGCCATGAAATGCGTGCATTGCGGCCACAGCGCTGGTTCGCACCATGACTCCGTTTCCTGCTCGGCCCGCGGCCGCTGGTGGCGACGCTGTCGGTGCAGCGGCTATACCGGGTTCGATGCGGCCGACTAAGCACACATGGACCGGTACCGGACCTCGGCGATCTGGAACCCCGAAACTTCAACCTCGCGCGCCGACCCGTCGTGGTGCCAGCCCATCGCCTCGTAAAAGTCTCGCGCCCTGCTGTTCCCGGTGAGCACCCACAGGGTCGCGGTCCGGAAGCCCCGGGCGGCCAGCGTGGCGACGGCCATGCCGATCAGCGTCCGGCCCAGTCCACACCGCCAGTAGGCCTGAGTCACGTGCAGGGCTATCAATTCGCCAGTTCCCGCATCGGCGTCATCGTCCCGGCTCGGGCCAACCTCGGCGAACCCGATGAGTGCTGGCCCGGCATCGTCGTCCGCTGCGACCAGGGTGCGACGCCGCGGGTCGTGCAGAGCTGCCTGCCAGCGCTGCTCTTGGTCTTCACGGCGCAGGCTGGACAGGATCCCGGCCGGAATCAGGCCCATGTAGGCGACGCGGTAGGAAGCTAGATGAAGCCGGGCGATGGCCTCGGTATCGGCAGGGCTGGCCGGACGGATCCGAAGTCCCATGAGGCTCTCTCTGACCTGGGCTTTTGCCGTGGAGCGGGTGACGGGAATCGAACCCGCACTGTCAGCTTGGGAAGCTGATGTTCTACCATTGAACTACACCCGCGCGCCTTCGCACCTGTCCCGCGCGCTCGTCGCGGAACCGGCTTGTGCTGTGTTCGCTCAGATATCGTACCGGACCCGGTAGGTTGCCAGGGTGCTCCTCTCTGATCGCGACATCAAGGCTGAGATCGAATCCGGCCGGGTCAAGCTCGATCCGTACGCGCCCGAGCTGATCCAGCCGTCCAGCATCGACGTCAGGCTGGACCGCTACTTCCGTGTCTTCGAGAATCATCGCTATCCCCATATCGATCCCGCGGTTGAACAGCCGGACCTGACCAGGCTGGTGGAGACCGACGACGAAGAGCCGTTCGTCTTGCATCCGGGCGAGTTCGTGCTGGCGTCGACCTTCGAGGTGGTCTCGCTGCCCGACAACGTGGCGGGTCGCCTGGAAGGCAAGAGCTCCCTGGGCAGGCTCGGGCTGCTCACGCACTCGACGGCGGGCTGGATCGACCCCGGGTTTTCCGGGCACGTGACGCTCGAGCTGTCCAACGTGGCTACGCTGCCGATCAAGCTGTGGCCAGGAATGAAGATAGGCCAGCTGTGCTTGTTCCGTACCAGCTCTCCGGCCGAGCATCCATACGGGTCGCCCGTTTATGGATCCAGGTATCAGGACCAACGCGGGCCGACGCCCTCACGGTCGTACCTGAACTTTTATCGGACAAAGGTATAAGGCCAGTCACCCCGCCGGGCTTGCCTCGCCGGTGGTCGCCGCACCGGCAGAGTCATCGCCGACGGGGGCGTTTCCGGCATCGTCGGCGATCGCCGCGGCGGCCGGGGCCATCGAGCGGACCAGCAGCTGGGCGACGTCGACGACCTCGAGGGTGTCGGGGGCGTCGCCGGAGGCCTTCTTGGCCGCGACGGCGTCGCCGAGCATGACCAGGCAGTACGGGCAGGCGGGGAGATGGTGGCGGGCTCCAGGGCCAGCGCCTCGTCGATCCGCTCGGTGTTGATCCGCTTGCCGATCCGCTCCTCCATCCACATCCGCGCCCCGC
>PMOU01000222.1 GCA_003161205.1 Actinomycetota bacterium
GGCAAGCCAGACCGGGGCAAGCCGGGTCCGGGTGTCCTGGTGGACTCCCAGCCGTGGGCGCACGCCCCCGGCTGGGATCACTTCGCCTAGCGGGTGACCTTGCCGGCCTTGATGCAGGAGGTGCAGACGTTGAGCCGCTTGGGCGTGCCGCTCACGACGGTGTGCACGGTCTGGATGTTCGGGTTGAAGCGGCGGGGGGTGCGGCGATGGGAGAACGAGACGTTATTGCCGAAGCCCGGCCCCTTGCCGCATACGTCGCAGACGGAAGCCACGGTTTGCTCCATTAATGAGGGTGACGGGTTTGATGCTGACGCCGCCTCCGCTCCAGGGCGGAGCAGGCAGCCGTCGTAGCCTACCCGATGCCCGGCCGCAAGCGCGAACCCAGCGCGCACCGCCGGATCCGGACCAAGCCGGCCGGCCCGCGTCTCCGCGACTCCGCTGCCCGCGCCTGGCCGGCGCAATGTCGGCTGATGCTTCTATGCTGCCAGGTGTGACCACGCTCAGCGAGCCGCTCACCCGGGTGCTAGGCCCCAAGACCGGTAAGGCGATCGAGGAACTCTTTCACCTGAGCACCGTCGGCGAGCTGCTCCGGCACTACCCGCGGCGCTTCTACACCCGCGGCGAGCTGACCGACCTGTCCTCGCTGCGGGAAGGCGATCACGTCACCGTGCTGGCGCGGGTCGTGTCGGCGATGGAGCACCCGCTGCCCGCGGTGCCCGGCAAGGGACGCCGCAGCCGGCTCGAGGTGATCGTCACCGACGACCGTGAACGGCTGACCCTGACCTTCTTCTCCGGCGTGCCCCGGTACCGCAAGGTCCTGCGTCCCGACGTGGTCGGCATGTTCGCCGGCACCGTGTCCAGCTTCCGCAACCGCCGCCAGCTGGTTCACCCGGAGTGCGAGATGCTGCCCGGCGCGGCGCCCAACGCGGACCTGAACCCTAAAGCCCCGGAGCTGGCGGCCGAGTTCGCCACCGAGATGATCCCGGTCTACCCGGCCAGCGCCAAGTTTCCTTCCTGGAAGATCGCCATGTCGGTCAAGACCGTGCTGGACACGCTGGACGTGGGGGAGGATCCGCTGCCGGCCGCGCTCAGGGAACGGTACGAACTGGCCGGGCGGGCCGAGGCGATCCGCGCCGTGCACCGGCCGCTGGACCCGGCCGACCGGGACCGGGCCCGGCAGCGGCTCAAGTGGGATGAGGCCTTCCTGCTGCAGGCGGCGCTCGCGCAGCGGCGGCTGGCGGCCGCCGCCATGCCGGCCATGCCCCGGCCGCACATCGAGGACGGCATCGCCGGCGAATTCGACGCCCGGCTGCCNNGACCTGGCCTGCGCCTACCCGATGCACCGGCTGCTGCAAGGTGAGGTCGGCTCGGGCAAGACGGTGATCGCGATCAGGGCGATGCTCCAGGTGGTGGACGCCGGCGGCCAGGCGGCGCTGCTGGCGCCGACCGAGGTGCTCGCCCAGCAGCACTACCGGTCGATCACCGACATGCTCGGCCCGCTGGCCCGCCGCGGTCAGCTCGGCGGCGCCGAGCGCGCCACCGGGGTCGCCCTGCTCACCGGGTCGATGGGCGCGGCGGCCCGGCGTTCGGCCCTGTCCGACGTGTTCACCGGCGACGCCGGGATCGTGATCGGCACCCACGCCCTGCTCGAGGAGCAGGTCCAGTTCGACGACCTCGGCCTGGTCGTCATCGACGAGCAGCACCGGTTCGGCGTGGAGCAGCGGGACGCGCTGCGCGCCAAGGCNNACGGTGGCCATGACCGTCTACGGCGACCTGGAGACCTCCACGCTGACCGAGCTGCCCGCCGGGCGCTCGCCCATCGCCTCGTTCGTGGTGCCCGCGGCCGACAAGCCCAGGTACCTGGAGCGGGCCTGGGAGCGGGTGCGCGAGGAGGTCAGACGGGGACAGCAGGCGTACGTGGTGTGCCCGCGCATCGGCGGCGACGCGGATCCCGGCGAAGACCAGGCCGAGGACGACTTCGGCGACGTGGACATGACCGGGGCGATTCCGCGCGGGGTGGTTCTCGGCCGCCGACAGCCGCTGGCGGTCCTCGACGTGGCCGCGACGCTGGACGCGGGCCCGCTGGCCGGGCTGCGGCTCGGCATCCTGCACGGCCGCCTGCACCCGGAGGAGAAGGACCGGGTCATGCGAGCCTTCTCGGCGGGCGAGATCGACGTCCTGGTCGCGACCACGGTGATCGAAGTCGGCGTCGACGTGCCGAACGCAACCGTGATGGTAATCATGGACGCCGAGCGCTTCGGCGTGTCCCAGCTGCACCAGCTCCGCGGCCGGGTCGGCCGCGGCACGGTGGCGGGGTTGTGCCTGCTGGTCAGCGAGGCGCCCCCGGCCAGCCCGGCGCGCGAGCGGCTCGAGGCCGTGGCCGCCACCCTCGACGGCTTCAAGCTGTCCCGCCTCGACCTGGAGCAGCGCCGCGAAGGCAACGTGCTCGGCGCCACCCAGGCCGGCCGCCAGTCCAGCCTGCGGCTGCTCCGGCTGCTCGCCGACGAGGACCTGATCGGGCAGGCCCGGGAAGAAGCCAGCGCCGTGGTCTCGGCCGACCCGCACCTGGCCGCGCATCCCGCCCTGCGCGAGGCGATCGAGGAACTCTTCGGCCTCCAAGCCGAGTACCTAGACAAGACCTAACTCCGTCCCACCCCGGCTGACGCGGCAGACCTCGCACCTATCACCGGAACGTGCGCCAGAGCGGTCCGGGGCGATCGCGAAAACGCCCGTAACCTGGGGCGAGGTGTGGCCTTTGCGGGCCGGGCGTGCACACTTAAGGGGTGGCACGTGTTATCGCTGGTGCAGCGGGCGGACGCCGGCTGGCCGTCCCGGACGGACGGAACACCCGGCCGACGAGCGACCGCGCCAGGGAAGGGCTGTTCGCCACCGTCACCTCGATCGTGGGCCCCCTGACCGGGATGCGGGTGCTCGACCTGTACGCGGGGTCCGGCGCGGTGGGCCTCGAGGCCCTGTCCCGCGGAGCCGGCCACGTCCTGCTGGTGGAATCCGGCGGCCGCGCGGTCAGCGTCATTCTTCAGAACGTCGCAGCCATCGACCTGCCGGGCGCCACGGTCATCGCCGACCGGGTGGAACGAGTCCTGGCCCGCGGCCCGCGGCCCGACCCGACTCCGGGCCCACGGCCCGGCCCGCGGCCCGGGTCAGGCGACCAGGACGAAGACGACGATGCGTCCGGCGGCCGCTACGACGTCGTATTCGCGGATCCTCCGTACGCGCTGGCGGACGCCGACGTATCGCGGATGCTTTCACTTCTCGCGGACGAAGGGTGGCTGGCGCCGGAGGCGCTGGTGATCGTGGAGCGTGCGACCCGATCCGGGCCGCCGCACTGGCCTGACGGCTTCGTGCCCGACCGGGCACGCAAGTACGGGGAGGCAACGTTCTGGTACGGCCTCGCTCCCCAAAACCGGGACCTCAGCGTGGCGACCGGCTCTTTACGTAGGTACTAACAGCAGAAGAGAGGGTGGAACGCGTGCAACGCGTAGTCTGTCCGGGTTCTTTCGATCCTGTCACTAACGGGCACCTCGACATCATCGGCCGCGCCGCCGGGTTGTACGACGAGGTGGTCGTCGCCGTGCTGATCAACGTGACCAAGCACAGCCTGTTCACGGTCGATGAGCGCGTCGAAATGCTGGGTCAGGTCACCAGCCACTACGGCAACGTCAAGATCGACCGCTTCCACGGCCTGCTGGTGGACTTCTGCGCGACCAACGGGATCACCGCCGTGATCAAGGGGTTGCGTGCCGTCAGCGACTTTGAGTACGAGATGCAGATGGCCCAGATGAACTACCGGATGGCGAAGGTCGAGACGCTGTTCATGACCACCAATCCGCTGTACTCGTTCCTGCGGTCGAGCCTGGTCAAGGAGATCGCCAGGTACGGTGGAGACGTCAGCGGGCTGGTTCCTGAGACGGTACTTTCCCAGCTGCGTGAGCGCCTGGCTGAACAGTAGAGCCGGGCTGTTACGCCGGCCAGTAACAAGGCCGGGCGCCTGTCCGGGTCGCCGCCGGAATACCTGCGACGGCCGTCAAGTTGGGATTACCGCGCGTGGCCGGTAGGCTGAGCGCTCGGTTCCGCTATGTTACAAACGAGTACACCGTCATGCCCAATACACGTACCAATACACCCCGCGGCGCGCTTGTCTTCGACATGCGCGTGCTCGGCCGTGAGGCGGGGTCCGCGCTTTCGCAGTCGCGGACCGTGCCGGCCCCCGACGACATGCGCCTCGAGCTCGTGAGCGTTCCCGTCGGTGCCGACATGGAGCTTGACGTCAAGTTCGAGGCGGTCACCGAGGGCGTGCTGGCGACCGGGTCCGTGACCGCGCCGCTGGCAGGCGAGTGCGCACGGTGCCTGGCCCCGCTGACCTTGTCGGTGACGGCGGACTTCCTCGAGCTTTACCTGTACGCCGACGGCCGGCCGCGCGGATCCCACGACGGCCGCCGCCCGCACGACAAGCACGACAGGCGGGAAAAGTACGACCCGCGAGACCGGTATGACGACGGCGAGGAGCGCGACGACGAGGAGCGCTATCTCGACGGCGAGCTGCTCGACCTGGAGCCGGCCCTGCGTGACGCGGTGGTGCTCGCACTGCCGATGTCGCCGCTGTGCCGGGATGACTGCCCCGGGCTGTGCGCCGAGTGCGGCGCGCCGCTGGCCGACGCAGGCCCGGACCACGGGCACAAGGACGCCATCGACCCCAGGTGGGCCGGCCTAGGGCAGCTTCACGACCAGGAAACCGAGCAAGACCAGGCACCTGAGCAAGACCAGGCCATCAGGCCACCGGACCGGCGCGCCCGCGCCA
>PMOU01000118.1:0-8437 GCA_003161205.1 Actinomycetota bacterium
GTCCAGCATGCCAGCACCTGGATGGCGGCCCAGGAGCCCGGCGGGCGCCGCGGCCCCACGGCCGGCCCGCGTCCGGTCCGGTATCTTTAGCAGGCCGAACGGGCCAGCAGGCCTGCGATCATCACCTCGAGCACCTCGCGGATGGTCGCGCTGAAGTCCAGGCGCATGGCGGCCAGGTCCGGGTCCGCTTCGTAAGCGGCGAGCATGGCGGCGGACGGCTGCGTATGGGGCCACAACGCGCTGGTCATCATGACCGCGGCGCCCGCCGCCTGGAACGCGTCATGTTCCCCGAGTTCGGGCACGCACCGGAACATGAGGGCGCCGAGCGCGGTGATTCCTGCGATGCTGGCCCGCTTGTACTGCGCGGCGACCTGCGGCGAGACGTTGCGCTCGAGCACCGCGGCTTGAGCGCTGATCAGGTCGCACAGCATGGGCCGGGACGCGAGTGAGCTCGCCACCGTGGCGGCGAGCTGACCGGAGCGTTCGGCGGCGGGCGCGGTGGCATCGACCGCGCTCGCAAGGTCCTTTTCTAGCTGTACCAGCCAGTCCTGCCAGGCCGAATCGAGAAGTTCCAGCAGCACGGCCTCGCGTGACTCGAAGTACCGCAGCACGTTCGACTTGGCCAGGCCCGCGCGGCGGCTGAGCTCGTTGAGGGTGACCTGGGCGACCGGCATTTCCGCGAGCATCGCGACCGTGGCGCCGAGGATCGCCTGGCGGCGCGTTTCGCGCTGCTCTTCGCTTCGGGCCCGCTGGAACACTGCCATGCCGGGTACTTTACAGACCGGTGGTCCCTTGTGTAAAGACCGGCGGTCTGCTACGTTCTGATTTATCAGACCGACGGTCTGCTGAAGATGTCCGGAGGAGAAGTCATGTACGCGGTTCCCGAGCAGGCTGGCAAGCTCATCGTCGTCACGGGTGCGAACAGCGGCACCGGCAAGGAGGCCGCCCGGCGCCTGGCCGAAGCGGGGGCGCACGTGGTGATGGCCGTCCGGACCATCGCCAAGGGGGAACAGGCCCGCGAGGAGATCATGGCGGCCCATCCCGGCGCCGAGCTCGAGGTCCGCCGCGTCGACCTGGCCGATCTCGCCTCGGTCGCGGAGTTCGCCGACCGGCTGATCGCGGACGGTACGCCCGTCGACGTCCTGATCAACAACGCCGGGGTGATGGCGCCCCCCACGCGGATGACCACCGCTGACGGCTTCGAGCTGCAGTTCGGCAGCAATTTCCTCGGACCGTTCGCCCTGACTATCCGGCTCCTGCCGCTGGTGCTCGCGGCGCAGGCGCCGAGGGTGGTCACGATGAGCAGCGGCGTGGCCAGCTACGGCCGGATCCGCTTCGACGACCCGCAATGGCAGCGCCGCTACAGCCCGAACCTGGCGTACGCCCAGTCCAAGCTCGCTGACCTGATGATGACCCTGCACCTGGCGGAGCTGGCCCGGCAGCAGGACTGGAACCTGATGAGCAACGCCGCGCACCCCGGGTTCACCCGCACGAACCTGCAGACCGCCGGGGCCGCCCTCGGCCGGGACAAGCCGAAGCGGACGCCGTTCAACAGCTTCGGCTTCCTGCCCTCCCAGCCGGTCGGACCCGGTACCGAGCCGCTGCTGTACGCCGCGACCAGCGCCGATGCCGTCAACGGCGGTTATTACGGCCCGAGCAGGTGGTTCGGGCTCGTCGGCCCGACGACGGCCGTCCGCCCGCCGCGGCGGGCCCGCGACACCGCCATCGCGACCCGGCTGTGGACCGAGGCCGAGCGCCTGACCGGCGTGAGCCTGGCCGCCAGCACCGTCCGTTCCTAGCACCGTCCTTTCCTAGCACCGTCCGTCCTCGGACATGGTCGGCCGCACCCGGTTAGCGCGGCGGCGCGAACTCGATGATCGCGGCGACGTCGGTTCCCGCCGGAAGGAGACCATGCTTCGGCCCGGCCGCCGCCCTATCGCGCTTACCGCCCGCACCAGGATCACGCCCAGTCCCATATGCCCCAAGCAGGATTGGCATGGCTGTGACAACGTGCACAATCTTTTGTTCAGGCTGCCGCAGCCATGACAAACCGAACCCGCCCCGACCTACCGCAGGGACGGCCTGCTAGCCCGGGGCGCCGCGCTGCTGGGGCGGGCGGCTGATCCGGGCGGCGAACAGGTCGCGGAGGCTGACGATGCCGCATACCTGCCGCCCTTGCATGATGGGCAGATGGCGGAAGCCGTGCAGCAGCATGATCTGGGCGGCGTCCTCGACCGGCGTCTCGGGACCCGCCGACTGCGGGTCTTTGGTCATCCAGGCCGATACCGGCATCGTGGTGAGATCTGACCCGGAGGCCGCCGCCTTCAGCACGTCGCGTTCGGTCAGGATGCCCGCCAGGAAGGGTCCCTGCATGACCAGGGCCGAACCAACCTTCTCCCGTACCATCGCGGCGGCAGCCTCCGCGACCGGACTGTCCGGGCCGGTTGATACCGGCCGCGAGTGCGCCAGTTCTCCGACCGTGAGAGCCCGGCGGCCCACCTCAGCCACTTTCGCCGATTTCGAAAAGCTCCGAGTCGTCGTGCGGCGAGGACGGACCGGCCAGCTCTTCGGACAGCAGCCGCCACAGGGATCCCGACCACGCCGACAGCTGCGGCCAGCGCATCCAGAACAGCTGGAGGGTCGTCTGATCGAACTCCGCGTGGGCCTGCTCAGGGGAAACCGTGCGGGTAAAGTCCTCGAGTTCATGGATCAGATCCAAAAACCGGTCGGCGCTGCCATCCATTCGATCACCTCCGGGAGCTGCGGCGTCGGCCGCCAGAACCATGGGCCGAGAACGTCAGTCATAAGGACGCTAAGTGGGGTGATCCATACCCCGAAAGCGCGGTGTGCAAGAGGCCAGCCCTGCTTATTTTTCCCCTCGCCGGGCCAAAGGTATAGACCCTCGCGGGCCGGGATCGGGAAAAACTACTGTCTGTGCCTGAAGCACCGGCCCCCGGTCGCGGCGCGCCGTCGCCGGGCCAACGATCTGCCCCAATCTGTCACTTAGTGTTACTAAATTCTGTCTTAAGGTAGCTTAACGGCGATCTCGGCGGTTGACATCGCCTGGATCAGAGGTAAGTTGCTGCTCAGTCCAGCACCAAGGCTCGCTAGCCGGACCGGCAGGCTTCGCAAGGTTCGGGCTACGTGATGGTGGAAGGCGCGAGCATCCAGCCGCCCTCGAAGCTAGGCGTGGCACCGAAGGGGGCTGCGGGCTCACCCGGCTGGACGGGGAGTTGGGCCTGGAAAGGGCCCGGGCAACCAGTAGACAACGGAGACCGAGCCCGTTTCCAACCTGGCCGGACTCCGGTCCGAAGGCGCTGCCCGGGCCCTTTCCTATTTTCCCGCCGCTCTCCGTGCTCACTCGGCACGGATTGCTGGCACGGTAGGGACCTGACCAGGGCACGAATCTGAAGGCAGGTTCGTTATCTGCTGAAGACAAGCAGAAGGTGCGCTGCGGGCCAGGTGTTCTGCTGGCCGGGAAGTGCCACGTCGGTGGCCTGTCCGCGCAGCGCTATCATGGCCTGCACCGTCCGTAGCAGTTGTCCGCAGCTATATCGTGTGGTACGCATACGCACCGATAGGCAGAGGTCGTGAGCGATAGGCAGGGGTCGTGACAGAACCAAATCCAGCTGCTGAGCCTTCAGCCGACCGGGTCATCATCGTCATGCCGACGTACAACGAGCGGCAGAACCTTGAATCCATCACGGGCCGGGTGCGGACGGCGCTCCCGCAGGCTGATTTGCTGGTTGTCGACGACAACAGCCCGGATGGTACCGGTGACATCGCGGACAAGCTGGCCGAGACCGACCCGCATGTGCAGGTCATGCACCGGACGGAGAAGGCGGGCCTGGGCAAGGCCTACATCGCCGCCTTCAACTGGGGGCTGGAGCACGGCTACGACATCATCGTGGAGATGGACGCGGATGGCTCGCATCAGCCCGAGCACCTGCCGAGCCTGGTCGGCGCGCTAGCTCACGCGGACCTGGCCATCGGGTCCCGGTGGATGCCCGGCGGCAAGGTGGTCAACTGGCCCAAGTCCCGCGAGGTGCTCTCCCGCGGCGCCAACGTCTATACCCGCGTCATGCTCGGCCTCGGCGTCCGTGACGCGACCGCGGGGTTCCGCGCCTACCGGGCCTCCACGCTGGCGAAGATCAGCCTGAACGAGGTCGAGTCGACGGGATACTGCTTCCAGATCGACCTGACCATCAGGGTTGCCCGCGCGGGCCTGAAGATCGTCGAGGTACCGATCACGTTCGTGGAGCGCGAGCACGGTGCTTCCAAGATGAGCAGCAGCATCATGCTGGAGGCGTTCTGGCGGGTCGCGCAGTGGGGCACCGCCCGACGGCTACGGCAGCTCAGCGCGCATTTCGAGGCCAGGAACCTGCGTCAGGGCAGGTTACGTCCCCCGGAAGGGCAGGCACCGTCGCCGGAGAGGCAGGTAACGTACGCCGGAGACGCGAGAGACTCCGAGGCGGGGCCGGCGGTCAGGCGCTCCGGCGCTGCGTGCGGCTGGTGCTGAGATCCTGGCTTGCACCGGTACCGCGGCGCTCCCTGATGACCTGCAGGCGCTCGGCCAGCACGGCCTCGAGATCTTCCACCGTGCGCCGCTCCATGAGCATGTCCCAGTGACTGCGCGGTGGCTTGGCCTTCTTCGGAGACGGCGACTCCCCGGTGGCGGCGATCGCTATCGCCCCGCAGACACGGCACTCCCACGTACCGGGAAGTTCGGCCTCAGCTGCGAAAGGCACGCTAAAATGGTGCCCGTTGGGGCAATCGAAGGGGAC
The DNA here is from genome assembly GCA_003161205.1 of Actinomycetota bacterium. The sequence continues at coordinate 4,785 of PMOU01000118.1, forward strand.
ATCCTGACGGGGTGCGAGATCGGTATTGCGGTCGTTCTCATAACTCGTCGCACCGAGCCGGGTCCCGCGAAGTGCGCGTTCGGCCATGCTTGCTGCCTCCCAGGCGGTCAGCGGTATTAATCATCAACGCTGAGTACCCGGACAAGATTCCCGCTGCGAGCGTTACCCAATCGTGTTTCGGCAATAAGATCCCAGCTATTAGCTCTGGGGGACCGCTACTGACCCCGCGGGTGCCATTGGCCCCGCTCGATGAGGACGTCGCGGAGCGTCTCGATGTCATCGGTCATGATGCCGTCGGCGCCTAGATCCAGGAACCTGTTCATNNTCGGCCCGGTCGTTGATGGTCCATACGTGCACGTCCAGGCCGAGCGCGTGGGCGCGGCGCAGGAACGGCCCGGAGGCCACCCGGCCCGGCACCTGGGTGCAGCGCGCCTCGGACCGGGACAGCCTGCTGGCCAGCAGCCGGGTCTGCGGTCCGCGCGGCCGCGCGGCGATCGAGCACCGGAGCGCGGCGATCGCGGCCGGCGACGTGGTCATGCACACCGGCCGCTCGAAGAGCCCGCGCGCGGTCCGGAGCCTGCTGCCGGAAAACGAGGTCACGCAGACCCGGTCCCACGCGCCGGTCCGGTGCAGCACGCCGGGCAGCAGGGAGATCCCCGGCTCATCCTTGAGGTCGATGTTGAAGCGCACGTCGGGCCACGCGCCGAGCAGGTCCTCCAGGCGCGGTATCGGCTCGGACCCCGCGATCCGCAGCTCGGCGATCTCACGGTAGGGCCGCGTGCCGATCGGCCCGGAACCGTCGGTCACCCGGTCCAGGGTCCGGTCGTGGAACGCCATGAGCATCCCGTCGGAGGTCGCGCGGGCGTCGGTCTCCAGGTACGCGTAACCCAGCTTGACCGCGTGCTCGAAGGCGGCCCAGGAGTTCTCCGGCGCATGGGCCGCGCCGCCGCGGTGCGCGAAGGCGATCGGGCGCGGGTGATCCAGGAAGGGTATGGCCACCTCGCTAGTATGCCTGTTCCCGGCGCTGACCTGGTGAACTGCCGATGTCCGGCGGATGGCGCCGCTAGCGGTCTAGCGGGTCCAGGTCCGGCGCCGGGCCTCGGCCATCGCGACCGCCGCCGCCACCGCGACGTTCAGCGACCCGACCCGGCCGGGCTGCGGAATATAGGTGACCGCGTCGGCGACGGCGAGCAGCGCCGCCGTACAGCCGTGATCCTCGTTGCCGACCGCGAGGCAGACATCGCCGTCCAGGGGTGCCTCGTGCAGCGGGACGGCGCCGGCCGCCAGCTCGACCGCCACCACGCGCAGGCCCAGGGCCGCCGCCGCCTTGGCCGCGGCGACCGGGCTCGGCTCCTGCGTGGCCTCGACGAACCGCTGGGTGCCAAGCGCGGTCTTGCCCACCCCCGGGTGACCGAGCGGCACCGTGTTACCGCACAGCCACAGCTGTTCGGCCCCGAACGCGGCGGCGGAGCGGACGATCGAGCCCACGTTGAAGGGCTGGGCGACCGAGTCGAGCAGCAGCGCCAGGCGGGTCCCGGTGGCCCGCCGCCATTCGCGGTTGAGCCGCTTGACCTCGGTGGGGCGGAGCTGCCGCGGGCCGGCCGGGCCTTTGGGTCCACCGCCGGGCACGGGCGGGGTCATGGGGGAGTCACCACGACTCGTTCGGCCGGAGAATTGATCTGAAGCAGGCGGTACCCGCTCCGGGCGGCCAGCCGCGTCACCGGCCAGCCCTGCTCGGCGAGCCAGTGGTGCAGGGAGTCGGCGCCCAGGTTACGCCCCACCACCAGCTGCGCCTGGCCGCCGGGACTCAGCCGGTCCAGCCAGGTGCGCAGCAGCTCATGCAGCGCCTGCTTGCCGATGCGGATCGGCGGGTTGGACCAGATGCCGGCGAACCCCGCAGGGAGGGAGGGATCCCCGGGGGTGACGCAGCGCACGTTGGCCAGGCCCGCCGCGGCCGCGTTCCGCGCGCACAGCGCCAGGGCCCGCTCGTTGACGTCGACCGCCCACACGGTGGCACCCGGCGAACGGGCCGCCAGCACGCAGGCGATCGGCCCGTAGCCGCAGCCCAGGTCGAGCAGGTCGCCGGAGGCCGGCGGGGCGGCGATCACGTCGAGCAGCAGGCGGGTGCCCGGGTCCAGCCGGGTGGGGGAGAACATCCCGGCGTCGGTGGCTAGTTCCAGGTACACCCCGGGCACGATGACCCGCACCTGGCCGGGGTGGTGCGGCGCCTGCGGATCCGGCGAGAAGTAATGCTCGCTCAACGTTGCAGCGGGCTCAGCGCGTTCACGGGCTGACCGGCTCGGCCGCCTTGGCCTGGCTGGCCAGCGCGGGGCTGATGAACCGGCGGGTAATCCACCGCTCGACGATGAACGTCATGATCGGGACGGTGCCGGCCAGCAGCATGATCACGGTCGGCTTGTTGGCCAGCTGGAGCTTCCGGGACAGGATCCAGGCGAATACCAGGTAGATGATGTACAAGATGCCGTGCACCACGCCGACGTTGTTGGCGATGGCCGGATGACCCGCGACCTGCAGCGGGATGCCGACGAAACACAAGAACACCAGGACCACGCCGGTTATGTACGCCATCACCCGGTACCGGAGCACCGCTGCTGCCACTACGTCATCTCCCGATCGCTCGAAGGACCGCTCATCGCAGTCCGTGCCACCTGCCGTGGTTCTTGACCTCGGCGTTGAGCCGCGCCAGGTACGCGTTGTAGGCGCTGAGCTCCTCGCTTTCGTCGTCCCCGGGCGCCGCGGTCTGGGCCGAGGTGACCTGGACGCCCAGGACTCCCACNNTCGAACGTGTAAGCCCAGCTCAGGGCGTTGCCCGCGAGCGCGCGGTGGAACTGCCAGTCGCCGAGCCACAGCATGCCCCAGAAGGAGACGACCATGAACACGTGCCACCCCAGCCACCGGGGCTGAACCAGGAACCGCCACACGGGACCGGAAGGCGCAGGCGGTCCCTCGGCGGGCGCAGGCGATCCCTCAGCGGGCGCAGCGTTTTCCATGCCGCCAGGGTAGCGCTGGATGCTGAGTGCCCACGGAGCGGACCGTACGATCTGCTCAACCGGGCCCGCACCGGGCCACCGGGCCTGGATAATTCCCTCATGGGTCTCACCACGGCCATCACCAGTCAGGCCAGGCGGCTGCCGGACCGGATCGAAGACCTGCACGGTCCCTGGCAGGGAGTGGTGGTGCTGCCGGTCCACCTGACCTGGCACCAGCTGCGCGAGTTCGATGTGGCCCGGCAGAAGCCCCGGCTGCTGCTGTACAGCATCGTCATCAGCCAGGGCCGGCGGAACGACGTGGCGCGGTTCCTCAACGCGCAGCGGCTGGCCGAGGACTGGCCGCAGCTGCGCCCGCTGGTCAGCGCCAGGATGCGGCGGGCCCTTGAGCGCAAGCTCGGGCTCCAGCTGCCGTAACGGGCTGTCGTAGTCTGCAGATCGGGGATAACCCAGGACGAAAGGACGGACCGGATGCAGGCGGTGGCGTGGCTCGGGTTCGTGATCGGTCTCGGCGTGCTGCTGATCACCGGCTCCAGCGTCATCAAGACCCTGCTGATCCCGCGCAACCTGAGTTCGGCCATCGGCACCGTGGTCGCGGCGAGCGTGCTCGCCATCTACCGGATGGTGACGGCCAGGGTCGGCGCC
>PMOU01000118.1:8507-8907 GCA_003161205.1 Actinomycetota bacterium
TGGGCTTCGCGGATCCAGCCGGGGCGGCGCCGTACGGCATCGTCTTCGCCGCCGCCATCAGCGGGCTCGGCGTGATCGCCCTGATGATCGGCTACCTGCCCACCCTGTACGCCGCGTACAACCGGCGGGAAACCCTGGTCATCATGCTGGAGGCGCTGTCGGGCAAGCCGCCGTGGGGACCCGAGCTGCTGGCCCGGCAGGAGCTGATCAAGAACACCTCCTACCTGCCCAGGCTCTACGAGCGGTGGACCGAGTGGGCGGCCGACATCTCCGAGAGCCACACGACGTACCAGACCCTGATCTACTTCCGGTCGCGTTATCCCGAACAGGCCTGGCCGCTGGCCCTGCTGGCCGTCCTGGACGCCGCCGCGCTGCACCTGTCGCTGAACCCCGAGTCGGC
>PMOU01000027.1 GCA_003161205.1 Actinomycetota bacterium
GGCGTTTCCGACCGGGGCAGCATCAGGCACATCCCGTCGGCGGATCGCGAGGCCATGGCCACCGCGCTGGCCGAGGCGGCCGTCGTGGCCGCCCTGTCTGACTATGAGGCGCACCCGGTGGCGATGATGGAGGCCTTGTCCCTCGCGCGACCGGTCGTGGGTTACGACGTTGCCGGCGTGGGCGAGCTTGTCGCGGCGGGGTGGGTCCGCGGCGTGCCGCCCGGCGCGCCTGCCGCGGTTGTCGCCGGGGAGCTTGTCGCGGCCATGTCGTCGACTGCGCCGCTGGAGCACGCTCAGCTGCCGAGCTGGGAGTCCTGCGCGGAGCTGCTGGCGCAGGTTTACCTGGCGGCGGCGGGCAGCCGCTCCGGTAGCCGGGCCCCGCGGACGGCTGATCTTGACGGCAGCGGGGACTGACGTGGCTCCGCCTCGCTTGCTCGACGTCCCCCGCCTCGGCGGGTGGGCGGCGCAGTGGGATGAGCTGGTGGATGCTTCCCCGCTTCCGTCGCCCTTCCTGCGGTCGTGGTGGCTGACCGGGGCCGGCGGGCCTGGCCGTCACTTCCTGCTGGTCGTCGACGGGACGCGCCTCCTCGGCGGCCTCGCCTTGGAGTGGCGCCACCCCGTGCTCAGCATCTGGATGATGGGAGACGGGTCGCTGTGCCCGGATCATCTCGACCTGCTCGCCGCCCCCGGCGACGAGGCGGCGGTGGTCAGCCTGCTCCGGGACTGGCTCGGTCGTCCCGGTGAGCGCCTGTTGGACCTCAGGGGCATCCGGCCCGGGTCACGGCTGCTCCAGGCGCTGCCCGGCCGCGTCCGCCGCGAGCCCATGCTCGTGGCCCCCTTCACGCCGCTGCCCGACAGCCCAGAGAAATACCGGGCCAGCCTGCCCGCGCAGTTCCGCAAGAACCTGCGGGTCTCCGCCAAGCGCCTCGCGGCCGAGGGCGTGACGCATCAGGCCTTCCGCGGCCCGGCCGCCCTCCCCCGCCTTGACATCCTGCGCGAACTCCACCAGGCCCAGTGGGGAAGCCGGTCCGGCTTCCTGCCCGTCTTCGACCGCTTCGCGGCCGGATTCGCCGGCGGCTGCGCGGCCGATGAGGCGGTCGTCCACGAACTCGGGCACGACGACCTGGTGGTCGCGACCGTGACGGCGTTCGAGGTGGCCAACCGGGTGAGCCTGTATCAGAGCGCCCGGCTCACCGATCGCCGCTGGCGCGATGTCACCACCGCCTTGCTCGCCGCCATCATCGACGACGCGTGCACCCGGGGCTTCGGCGAAGTGGACTTCCTGCGCGGCGACGAGCCGTACAAGGGACGGTTCGCGCCGAAGCATCGGGAGATGCTGCGGCTGGTCGCGGGCACCGGCGTGGCAGGCCAGCTGGGCGGCGTCACCCGGGCGGCGACGTACCAGGCGACGCGGACGGCGGTCCGGTGCGTTCGGTTCGGCCGTTCCGCCGTGGCCCGGTGGAAGGGCTGACCGGCTAGCTCCCGGCCACCCGGTATCCGGCTCCCTCGGCCGCGTCCTGGTCGTGCTGCCGCTTCGGGCCGGCCGCGGCGGACCGAAGACGTCGCCCGACGGCCCAGGCGCCCAGGGCGCAGACCTTGGCCGTGTCAACGGCGGCGGAACGTCCGGGCTCCCGCGGCTTCAGGTGCCGCCGCCGCAGGTGCGCGTTGAAGTCCTCGATGCGGTTCTCGCGCACGGTGGCCGCGGTGAAATAGGTGAGGGTCACGGACAACGAGATGTCGGGACCGTTATGCACCCAGTGCGGCGTGCCCGGGGGGATATACACCGCCCGGCCCGGCGTCATGGTGTACGTGGCGACCTCCGGAGGCAGAGACTCGATCCGCCCGTGGGAGCCGTCCCAGTACCGGTCGAATTCGCGCCGTCGAACCGCGTCGCTCTCGAAGCGCCCGATGCTCACCGTCTTACAGCCACTGACCTGCATCAACAGGCTGTGCTCGATGTCAAAGTGGACCGGCGTGACCGAATTGGGCGAGGAAACGAAGATGAATGCCACCCGTCTGTGCATCTTGCCCCGCTTGTTACCCCGCCTGGCGATCATCCCCGACTCGAGTTGGTCGAGGTGAGCGTTCATGAGGTCTGCCATACCGGGATCGTCTTCCACGTTGAGCAGGGTGAGCCAGGCATTTGCGTTGCGCATATCGCGGATGACGTCGCCCGGCCGGGCCAGGGCCCCCCGGGGCGGACCCCCTTGCGGAACCAGAAGGGGCTGCTCCGCCGTGTCGGCAATCACTGACCGGCGCGGCAGCCGGTCGGCGAGATCCGCGACCGATGCGAGGGTCAGGCGGTTATCGAGAGGGAGATCATGGGTGAATTCCATGGATCGCGCCGGGAACGCATCGTCAAATGCAATATTTCCTATCGTTATAGGGACCTGCCCTAGTGGTTTTGTATCCATCACTCACCTCTCCGAACCTTCAAGGGCGTCCGCTACATCGGCAGTGATGGCCGTTCCAAGTGGCTCGAGCACCGATCACATCTCTCCTGAGCGACCTGGCCTGGACACTGCCGGGCCTCAGGGTGCGGCGGGTCGCCAGGCTGCGCTCATAACGGCGTCCGACCCGCGCGCCGCGGGTAGGTTCCCGGCGCACCCTGCCCGGCACCTTTACCCGAACAGAGCTGTCCCGTGAGCCGCGGGTCATGTTTTACGTCTGGGCATCTCGCTGGAGCAGACGCGACGCTTCTGGACGGCCAGCCCGACCCGACTGGTCTGCTCCGCCAACTCGACGCCGTAGAAGAGAGAAGAGAGCGCATCCGCAACGCCACCATGTCATCGCGACCCGCGACCCGGGTCCGAGCTCGCCAGCTCCTGGCGGACGCGGTGGAGCATCTCGGTGTCGGACTGCAGATCGGGGTGGCCGACCTGGCGGTCCAGCTCGACAACCTGCTCCAGCTCAGCGACTGCCCGGCCGAGCTCCCCCTGAGCACGGTGGATCATCGCCACGTTATAGCTGGTCACCGCCTCCCCGCCCCGGTCCCCGACCTCCCGCCGGATCGGCAGC
>PMOU01000245.1 GCA_003161205.1 Actinomycetota bacterium
GCAAGCTGCTGGAGAAGCAGAAGGAAGTCAAGAAGCGTATGAAGACCATCGGCCGCGTCGACGTCCCCCAGGAGGCCTTCGTGGCGGCTCTGTCCACCCAGCCAGGTGACAAGAAACCCCGCTGACAGCACAATCTTTTTCCGGCCGAACGGTGGTGGTGCGTGCCCGGACTACGCCTTGATCGTCCCGGTGATGAACGGCGCCAGGTTCACCTGCTGGAACGGCGTGACCATGCCCGGCTGCTGGGAAGGCGTGAGCATGCCGGGCTGGCCGTGGGTGGTGAGGATGGCGGTGACCAGCGCGGCCAGCGTGAAGATCACCAAAGCGACGACGAGTAGCGCGACGCCGGACTGCCAGCTGGTCGCCGGCGCGGCGTCCGGCGCCACGACGGTGCCCGGCGGGTAGGGGCTGAAGGCGAGCGGCAGCGGCCCGGCCGGCAGGTCAGCGGTCAGCGCCCACAGGTCCGCGTACGTGCGGGCCGCGTAGGCCTGAGCCATCCGCTCGTCAAGTTCGTCCTGGGTGAGCCGTCCCTCGGTAAAACCCGCCCGGAGCACGCCCGCGGTCCGCTCGCGATCCGCGGTGCCCGCCAGCCAGGACGGGTTCACCGCCGGCCACATGGTGCCAGACCCGGTGTCNNGTGTTCGCGGGCCCTGTATTTGCGGGCAGGGCAGGCTGAGCCGGATATGCCTGGCCTGGACCGTATGCCACGTGAGCCTCCTGCGGACGCCTCTGTAAAAGTGTAGACGCGCGAGGCTCGCCAGGAGTGCCAATGACGCGTTCGGCCCGGAGCAGGTCAGCCAACCGGGCCGCCCTGGCCGGCGATGGAGATCGCGGCGCCCAGGATGGACAGAATGATGACAATTCCCCAGAAGACGATCGCCATGTACCCGAGCACAAGCCCGGCCGTCGCCATTCCGTCGCCGCGCTGGCCGGTTTCCCGCATCTCGCGCTTGGCGATGTGCCCGCAGATGACCGCGGGCACGGCGGTCAGGCCCATCGAGAAGAACTCGGCCACGCCGAGGATCATCGATGCCCGGGCCAGCGAGTTGGTGGCGGTGGACACGGCGGGTGAGTAAGCCGGCGTCGGCCANNCGCGGGCATGGCGCCCGCGGGCAGGTCCGCCGTCAGCGCGGTCAGCTCGCCGTACGTGCGGGCCGCGTATGCGCGGCCCATCCGGTCGTTGTACTCGTCCTGGGTGAGACGGCCCTCGGTGAAGCCCGCCTTCAGCACGTCGACCGCGCGTTCCCGGTCCGCCGTGGCCGCGCGCATCGAGGCGCTCATCCGGTTCTGGTGAACGGCGTGCGGAGGCTGGTACCCGGCGTGCGGGACCTGGTATCCNNGGGACCTGGTATCCGGCCGGCGGGACCTGGTACCCGGCCGGGGGGACCTGCTGCCCGGCGGGCGGGACCTGGTAGCCCTGGTACCCGGCGGGAAAGGCCTGGACCTGGTAACCCTGGTACCCGGCGGGCGCCGGATAAGCGGCGGGCGGAACCTGCGGGACAGTCGGCGGGACCTGCTGGACGGTGGGCGCGACCTGCTGGACGGTCGGCGGGACGGCGCCGGGAGCGGGCGGGACCTGTGGTTCTGTGGGCTGTTCCTGGCCCTGGTCGGCGGCGCCGTTCGGTGCCTGGTCGGCGGCAGGCCAGCCGTAACCCGGGTACTGGGCCGGCCACTCCGATTGGTTATCTGCCACCGGTGCCTCCCGTCAACGCGAACCTGAACTCGTGTCTCCCGCAAACGCTGTCCTTTCAGTCTAAGCGCGTGGATCGCTAATCCGTCAGCCCGGCACCCTTCACCCTGATTTCGTCCGGACAACACCGGTCGTCGCGGCGGGTAGCGTGGCTGCCATGCCTGGCGTCTTGCCCGATGGTGAACTCGTTCCCGCCGATGGGACCCTGCCGGAAAGCGCACTGGCCGGCCTGGGGACGCGGCCCTTCGGGATCTATGTGCACGTTCCGTTCTGCGCGACCCGCTGCGGCTACTGCGACTTCAACACCTACACCGCCGCCGAGCTGGGCGGCGGTCCCGCGGCGCCGTCGCTGTCACTGCAGACCTACGCCGGCTTGGCGATCGCGGAGATCGGGTTCGCCCGGAAGGTCCTCGGCGCCACCGATGTCCCGGTCAGCACGGTGTTCTTCGGCGGCGGGACGCCGACGTTGCTGCCGCCCGCCGCGATCGGCGGCATCCTGCGCGCCATCGACGCCGAGTTCGGCTTGCGGCCCGGGGCTGAGGTAACCGCCGAGGCCAACCCGGAGAGCGTCGATGCGGCTCACCTGGCCGAGCTGCGGGCGCAGGGGATTACCCGGGTGTCGTTCGGGATGCAGAGCGCGGTTCCCGGCGTGCTCGCGACCCTGGACCGGGTGCACCAGCCGGGACGCCCGGCGCGCTGTGCCGCGTGGGCGCGTGCGGCCGGGTTTGAGCACGTCAGCCTGGACCTGATCTACGGCACGCCGGGGGAGTCCGACGCGGACTGGCGGTGCTCGCTGGACGCGGCCGTGGCCGCGCAGCCCGATCACGTGTCCGCGTACGCGCTCACGGTGGAGCCCGGTACGCGGCTGGCGGCCCGGGTGCGGCGCGGCGAGCTGACCGCGCCCGACGATGACGTGCTCGCCGATCGCTATCTCGTCGCGGACGAGGTCCTGACCGCCGCCGGCCTGGGCTGGTATGAGATATCCAACTGGGCGGCGGGAAACGGTTCCGAGCCGTCCAGGTGCGCCCACAACATGCTGTACTGGACCGATGGCGACTGGTGGGGGGCCGGGCCGGGAGCCCACAGCCATGTCGGGGGGACCCGGTGGTGGAACGTCCGGCACCCGGCCGCGTACGCCGCGAGGATAGCCGCCGGGAACAGCCCCGGCCAGGCCAGGGAGATCCTGGCCGAGCCGGAAAGGCAGCTGGAGCGCGTCATGCTGGGCATCCGCCTGGCGCAGGGATACCCGGTGTCGCTTCTCGGTCCGGCCGGGCAGCGCAGCGCCGCCTCAGTGGTCGCCGAGGGCCTGGCCAGCCCGGCCGCCTACGCCCGCGGGCGGATCGTGCTGACCCAGCGCGGCCGTCTGCTGGCGGACGCGGTGACCCGCCAGCTGACCGACTGAGCCAGCCAACCGACTGAGCCAGCTAACCAGCAGAGTCAGCCACGATGCGCGCGCAGATCCAGCTCGGGATCTCGTACTTTTCGTCGTGGTTCGCCGCGGCGGCACCCCGCAGGAGATACCGCAGCATGATCATCCAGAGCGCGAAGGCCAGCGGCACCGCGATGATCAGGGCCACGGTGATGCTGTCCAGCGCCAGCAGGCCGCCGAGGATCGCGCAGCACACGGCGTAGAGCGTGCAGCTCACCGACAGGTTGACCGCAGTGGCCGCGTGATACCGCAGGAACGGCGATCGTCGTGCCCTGGTCGCGTAGACGATCAGCGGGATGACCGGGCCGAGAAAGATAGCTCCCAGGTAGCCGAACGTCGCCGACGTCACGTCGCCGTCGGGGACCCGCGGCTCGTTCCCGCCGGATTGGCCCGCACCCGGCTCCACCGGTCCCTCGTCAGGCTCCGCCGACTCCACGTCCAGCTGCGGAGCCCCGGGATCGGGCGCGGATCGGGCCGGCTTGCTCGTCATGGGTCCTCGGGTGTCATCTGCTGCTAGCACGCTATTCGCTTCCGGGCATGGTGACGAAATCGATCAGCGCCTCGACCCGGCCGAGAAGCTCCGGCTCCAGGTCGGCGTAACTCGAGACCGAACGCAGGATGCGCTGCCAGGCCGACGGCACCTCAGGCGGCCAGCCGATGGCGTGCAGGATCCCTTCCTTCCACGGCTGTCCACGCGGAACATCCGGCCAGGCCGCTATGCCGACCGCGGCGGGGCGCACCGCCGCCCAGATGTCGATAAAGGGATGCCCCACGATCAGCACGTCAGGGGAGCGGACGCTGGCCGCGATCCGGGTCTCCTTGGAACCTGCCACCAGATGGTCCACGAGCACGCCGAGGCGGCGGCTGGGCGTGGGGGAGAAGCTCGCGACGATAGCCGGCAGGTCATCGATGCCCTCAAGGTATTCCACCACCACGCCGACGTCACGCAGGTCGTCGCCCCAGACCTTCTCCACGAGCTCGGCGTCGTGCTTACCCTCGACGTAGATCCGGCTCGCGCGGGCCACCTTAGCCCGGCTGACCGGTGCGGCCACCGATCCCGAGGCCGTCCGGGCCGGGCGGGCGGGCGCGTTCGCCGGGGCGGGCGGGACGAGCGTGACCGGTTTGCCCTCGAGCAGGAAAGCCGCCGGAGTGAGCGGGAACACCCGCCGCTTGCCGTGCCGGTCTTCCAGCGTGATGGCGCCCTTTTCGTAGCCGACCACCGCGCCGCAGAACCGGCCCTCCGAGTCCTCCACGACCAGGCCGCGTTCCGCCTCGACCTTGGGCACCTCCCGCTGCCCGGGCCGCCGGCGGCCGAGCTTGCCGGCGGCGAACACGTCAGCGTCGTATTGCCTGCTTCGCACCGGTCTTGTCCTCCTCGCCGCGGGTGTGATGATCGCCATGCGGCGTGCCTGCAGCGTACCGAGCCTGCCGGGACTCACCCGGGACCATCGCCGCCGACACGCGGCTATCGCGGTTCGCGCCGCCGGGTTACCATCTTTTGGTAGGTCCGGTCTCAGCCTGGCGTTACGGAAAGCCACGCCGGGGGGTGATCAACTACAGGCCGTTCGCTCCGTAGTCGCGCGCCAGGAACCTGTCAGACGCAATAGACTTAGCACTCGAGCCTTACGAGTGCCAGGGGAGGTGAACGCGTGCTCGACGAGAGAAAACTGACGGTCCTCCGTGCGATCGTCGAGGACTACGTGTCCACCACCGAACCGGTGGGATCCAAGTCGCTGGTTGACCGGCATCATTTCGATGTCTCACCCGCCACCATCCGCAATGACATGGCGGTGCTCGAGGAGCAGGGCTTCATCGCGCAGCCGCATACCAGCGCCGGGCGGATACCGACGGACAAGGGCTACCGGCTCTTCGTCGACCGGCTGTCCAACGTCAAGCCGCTGTCGGCGGCTGAGCGGCGTGCCATCGAGACCTTCCTGGGCGGCGCCTACAGCCTCGACGACGTGGTCATGCGGACGGTCAGGCTGCTCGTCCAGCTGACCCGCCAGGTGGCGGTGGTGCAGTACCCGTCGCTCACCAGGTCCTCGATCCGGCACATCGAACTGGTCCCGCTAGGCCCGCAGAAACTGCTGCTGGTGCTGATCACCGATACCGGCCGGGTCGAACAGTGCACCGTCGACCTGCCCCAGCCCTGGGATGACGACTCGGTGTCCAACGTGCGCGCGGTCGTGAACGCCTGCCTGGGCGGTCATAAGCTTTCCGACGCAGCGGCCATGATCACCGACCTGGCCGAGCGGATTCCGGCCGAGGCGCGGGCCAACGCCAACGCGGTCTTCACCGTCCTGCTGGCCAGCATGGTCGAGCGGAACGAGGAGAAGATCGTTTTCGGTGGAGCCGCGAACCTGGCGGCGCACGATTTCAGCAAGGGGCTGCGAGAAGTGCTTGAGGCCCTGGAAGAACAGGTGGTGCTGATGCGGCTCCTCGGGGAGGCGACCGAGCCCGCGATCCTGACCGTCAGGATCGGCTCGGAGAACCAGGTCGCGGGCCTGCAAGCCACGTCGGTGGTGGTGACGGGATACGGCAACGAGGCCGAGCCGCTGGCGAAGCTCGGCGTGCTCGGGCCGACCCGGATGGATTACCCGGGCACGATGGGCGCGGTGCGGGCAGTGGCACGTTATGTCGGCCAGATTCTGATGGAGTCCTAGTGGCGGCGGATTATTACGGGCTGCTCAAGATCCGCCGTGACGCGACCCAGGATGAGGTTAAGCGCGCCTACCGGCGGCTGGCCCGGGAGCTTCACCCGGACGTGAATCCCGACCCTGAGACCCAGGAGCGGTTCAAGGAGATCACCCAGGCGTACGAGGTGCTGTCCGATACTGAAAAGCGCCGGATGTACGACATGGGCGTGGATCCGTTCGCGAGCAGCGCGGCGGCGGGCGCCAGCCCCTTCGGCCAGGGCTTCAACCCGCTGAACGACCTGCTCGACCAGTTCTTCGGCGCGGGGGGTGGTGGCGCCGCGACGCGCGGGCCGCGTAGCCGGGCCCAGCGCGGCCGCAATGCCACGATCAGGATCGAGCTCGAGCTTTCCGAGTGCTCGTTCGGNNGGCGCGACCCGCGAGCTCACCGTAGACACGGCCGTGGTCTGCCCCACCTGCTCCGGCGAGGGTACCGCCCCGGGAACTCACCCGCAGACCTGCGACATCTGCGGCGGGCGCGGTGAAGTGAGCCAGGTGACCCGCTCCTTCATCGGCCAGGTGATGATGGCCCGGGTGTGCCCGGGCTGCGGCGGATTCGGGACCNNGAGTGCGACGGCGACGGCCGGGTCCGGACCAGGCGCACCATCAAGGTGCGGATTCCGGCCGGGGTCGAGGACGGCACGCACATCCAGCTGGCCGGTGAGGGCGAAGTCGGCCCGGGCGGCGGTCCGCCCGGCGACCTGTTCCTGGAGATCGTGCAGCGCCCGCACGCCATCTTCGAGCGGCAGGGCGACGATCTGCACTGCACCGTGACGATCCCNNGGGCAGGTGATCCCGCTCTACGGTCAGGGCGTCAAGCACCTGAACGGCAGCGGCCGCGGCGACCTCGTCATCCACGTGACGGTCGAGACTCCGAGCAAGCTTGACGCCGAGCAGGAAAAGCTGCTCCGTGAACTGGCCAAGCTGCGCGGTGAGGAAGCGCCGCCCGGTCGCTTCGCACCCGGTCAGCAAGGATTCTTCTCAAGGCTGCGCGACGCGTTCAACGGACGCTGAACCTGGTGCCGCAGCCGCCTGTCTTCTTTGCCGGCCGCGCGGAACTTGACGCCGATGTTGTTGTCCTGTCCGGGGCGGAAGGCCGTCATGCGGCTACCGTGCGCAGGCTGCGCCCGGGTGAACGCGCCGACGTCGGCGATGGCGCGGGCCTGGTCGTCGAGTGCGTGGTCGCTGCCGCCGGTCCCGTCGGGCTCGAGCTGGCCGTGCGGGCTCGGCGGGAGGTACCCCGCCCGGATCCCGCGATCACCGTCGTCCAGGCCATCCCGAAGGGCGACCGGGGTGAGTTGGCGGTCGAGGAGATGACCGAAGTGGGCGTCGACCGGATCATGCCGTGGACCGCGGCCCGCTGCGTGCCGGTGTGGCAGGGCGCACGCGGTGAGCGCTCGCTGGCGAAGTGGCGGATGACCGCGCGTGAGGCGGCTAAGCAGTCCCGCCGGGCGTGGATACCAGAAGTGACGGATACCGTCTCGGTCCGCCAGGTTTGCCAGGCGATCGCGAAGGCGGCGTGCGCGATCAGCCTCGAACCGGGCGCCCCCGTCAGCCTCGGCGAGGTGAGCCTGCCGGAATCAGGTGACCTGCTCGTGCTGGTCGGGCCGGAAGGCGGCATCACCGAGGAGGAGAGCGCGGCCTTTCGCGAGGCCGGGGCCATCACCGGCAGCCTCGGGCCCACGGTGCTCAGGACCTCGACGGCGGGGACCGTTGCCGCTGCCGTCCTGCTCAGCCGATCCGGCCGCTGGTCCTGACCTGATTACCCCTGATCACGAAGCCCCACCCGATCCGGACACGTCCACCGAATCGTTAGGCGAGTCCTGATCCGGCCAGCTGCCGCCGCCGGTGTTTTCCGCCGCGGGCGTTGAAGCCGCCGATGACGACGGTGCGGTGTCGGGCTGCGGTGCCGGGCTTTCCGGGGCGGAGGAGGTGGCCGGTGTCGTCTTCGGGGCCTTCGAGATCTTCGGGGCGTTCGAGGTCTCCGGGGTCGCGCTCCCGCAGCTGGTCTCGGCCGTCGGCGTAGCCGTGCCACCGGAACTGACCGTCGACTTGGCCTTGACCGCGGGCTTGGTCTTGGCCGTCGAGGTCGCGCTGGCGGCCGGGCTGGGGCTCGTGCTGGGGCTGGGGCTGGGGCTCGTGCTGGTACTGGGGCTCGTGCTCGGGCTGCTGCTCGTGCTCGGGCTGGCGCTTGTACTCGTGCTCGGGCTGGTCGGCGAACTGGGCGCCGGTGTCGACGGGGTCGACGCGGCCGATGAGACCGACGGGCTGACCGACACGGCGGCTGAAGCCGCCGGTGATTGCGAGCAGGACGCGATCGGCGTCGGCTGGTGGTTCGCGGCAGACGTGCCGGGGACTCCCGTGCCGCCCCCCTGGACCTCGCCCCCGCCCCCGCCCACCGCCGCCGAGTTGGCCACGCTGGGCGCACTATGGCCGTCAAGGGCGGACGAGACGGTCGAGCGCAGCTGAGGTACTGAAGCCAGGACCACGCCCACGGCGAACACGGCGCAGGCGAGACCGATTGCGGGCCTGGCCAGTGCCTCACGCCAGTCCCTGGCCCGGGCCGTACCGCGGGCCGGCGTCGTCCTGTGCCCGCCGCGGCCGGCGTACCAGCGCTGGACCGTGTCCGCCAGGAAACCCGAGGCCGCGTGCACCAGAACGGCGGCGGCGTGGCTGGCGCGGGCCGGTGTCGACTGGACCCGGGCGCGGATCCGCTCTAGGCCGTCGGCGTGCGGCTCTACCTGGTCCGCGGCGGCGCGCAGCGCATGGCGCAGGAAATCGCCGAAGTCCTGCCCTGGCGGTGGGGTGCCCTCGTGGCCGGATCTCACGATTCCTCCTGCTCAAGGGCCGAGCGCAGGGCCGACATGCCACGCGACGTATGACTCTTCACGGCGCCGCGGCTAATTTTCATGGCCGCCGCTATCTCTGCTTCGGAGAGGTCGGCGTAGTACCGCAGGACGATGGCCTCGCGTTGGCGGTCCGGCAGCTCACGGAGCGCGGCGACGACCGCGGATCGCTCGAGCAGGACAAGCGCGCCGTGCTCGGCGCTCGGCATGTCCGGTGAAGCCTTCTGCAAGTTCTTGTCGACAACCGTCCGGTGCCTCAGGACGGAACGTGACCGGTTCACCACGGCCTGCCGCAGGTAGGCGAGCGCCTTCTCTGCGTCCCTCAGCCGCTGCCAGCCTCCGTGCATCGCGACGAACGCGTCCTGCACCACTTCCTCGGCGGTGGGCGTGTCCCGCACGAGCAGGGCTGCCAGGCGTACGAGCGCCCGGTAATTCGAGGAGTAGAGCTCGGTGACCGCCCGGTCTGCGCTCCACCCCATGGCGCCAGCGGGCGCCATGAAGGCGTCAGGCGCGATGGCTCCTGGCGCCACAAGGGTTTCGGTCACATTGGTTGGACGCGCTGCCCCCTCTTCAGGTTCACTCTCCATCGGGCCGCTTTCGCGCCGCGATCGAGGTCGCGCAGGACCACGGTCGCCGGTCCTTCATCCCCAAATCTCCCACCCATCTGGCTGTCCGTTGCCTTACCGCCGTTGGCAGACCGCCCGTGACCTGCCTGGATGCGCGATAGCCAGGCAGCAACCTCGCTGCCGGGCCGGCTTTCGGACCTGCCGCCGGACACTGCCGGAGGATTGCCGAAAACACAGAATATCCATTGGGCGCGAGGTTACGACATCACTTGCAAGGATCGGCACCATAACAACGGATCGCATCACGGTTACCTAGCGTACCAGCCGATGTCCGAAATATGAACATATGAGATGATTGCGGCCCATGTCTGAGGCGGCCGCACCTGTCGCGACCCCCGCCGCGCGGGAATCCCCGGCAAACGCCCCGAGAAGCCCTAGGATCTTCTTTTGTGGCTGACTGTTTGTTCTGCGCCATCGTCGCCGGTGAGATTCCTGCGACCCGGGTCGGCGAAACCGACCGCGTGCTGGCGTTCCGCGATATCAACCCGCAGGCTCCGACCCATGTGCTGGTGATCTCCAAGGTGCACTACCCCGACGTAGCGGCACTCGCGGCCGCGGACGGCGGCCTGCTCGGCGAGCTGATCACCGAGGCGCACCAGGTCGCGGTGGCGGAGGGCGTCGGCGCTAGCGGCTATCGCGTCGTCTTCAACACGGGCGAGCAGGCGGGCCAGACCGTCCCGCATGTCCACGCGCACGTGCTTGGCGGCCGGTCCCTCACCTGGCCGCCAGGATGACCGCGAGCCCGGCCCCCCAGGAAAACCCCGGGCGACCCACCGGGCGGATACCATGGTGGCCAGTACGCTCGGCGGGCGGTCCTCCGGGTCTTCGAGAACGTTGAATTGACAGATAGTCGAATTGACAGATATCCGGAACGATGACCTGAACGCCGGCAGCAATCCCCATGGCGACGGGCAACAGGGTGAACCACGATCCCAGGTCAAGATCGTGATACCCGCTGACCATGCCATGGTCAGCCTGCTCGGATCCGGGGACGAGCTGCTGCACGTGGTCGAGCGGGAGTTCGCCGCCGACATCCACGTCCGCGGCAACGAGATCACCGCGACCGGGACGCCGGCCGAGACGGCCCTGGTGACCGCGCTGTTCGATGAGCTCGTCGAGCTGCTGCGCAAGGGCGCGGACCTGACCGCCGACGCGGTGGAGCGCACCGCGGCCATGCTCCGGGCCGAGCGCGGCGTGCGCCCGGCGGACGTGCTGACGGTCGGCATCTTGTCGGCCCGCGGCCGGACGATCCGCCCCAAGACCCTGAACCAGAAGCGTTACGCGGACGCCATCGACGAGCACACGATCGTGTTCGGCATCGGCCCGGCGGGCACCGGGAAGACCTACCTGGCCATGGCCAAGGCGGTCAAGGCGCTGCAGGCCAAGCAGGTCAACCGGATCATCTTGACCCGGCCCGCGGT
>PMOU01000112.1:0-5704 GCA_003161205.1 Actinomycetota bacterium
AGGCCATGAACATCTTGAAGCTGTTGACCCCGGCCGCGATGCAGGCGTCCATCTCCTTCAGCGTCGCGTCGTTGACGTCGGAGACGATCATGTGGAAGCCGTAGTCGATCGCGCAGTTGCCGTCCGCCTTGGCGTGCCACTTGTCCAGCGTGGCCAGCAGCGAGGTGCCCTTGGCCTGGACCGCGAAGTCGACGATCGTGGTGGTGCCGCCCCAGGCCGCGGCGCGGGTACCGGTCTCGAACGTGTCCACGGAGAACGTGCCGCCGAACGGCATCTCCATGTGCGTGTGCACGTCGATCCCGCCCGGCAGCACGTACTTGCCCGTGGCGTCGATCACCCGGTCCGCGGCGATCGCCGCCGGGCTGTCCCCGCCAGCCCCACCAGCCCCGCCAGGTGCTCCGGTCCCGTCTGGCGCTCCAGCCCCGGTAACCTCTCGCGCGAAGACGGCCGCGATCTTCTCTCCGGCCACCAGCACGTCGGCGTCCAGCGTCCCGGACGCCGTCACCACCGTGCCCCCGCTGATCAGGATGGTCATCCGGTGTCTCCCCGCGCTTAGGGCTGGACCAGCGGCTGGTAGGCGTCGGGACGGCGGTCCCGGTAGAACTGCCACAGGTCACGGACCTCGGCGAGCTGCTCCATGTCCAGGTCGCGCACGATGACCTCGTCCTCGGTATCGGAGGCGTCGTCGCCGACCAGCTGGCCGCGCGGGTTGACGAAGTAGGTCTGGCCGTAGAAGTCGTTGTCGCCGAGCGGCTCGATGCCGACCCGGTTGATCGCGCCGATGAAGTACTCGTTGGCGACCGCGGCGGCCGGCTGCTCCAGCTTCCACAGGTAGGAGGACAGCCCGCGGCTGGTGGCCGAGGGGTTGAACACGATGCGGGCGCCGGCCAGGCCGAGCGCCCGCCAGCCCTCGGGGAAGTGNNAAGTAGAACTTCTCCCAGAATCCTTTGACCTGGGGCAGGTGGGTCTTGCGGTACTTGCCCAGGTAGCTGCCGTCGGCGTCGATCACCGCGGCGGTGTTGTAGTAGACGCCGGGATGCTCTTCCTCATACATCGGCGCGATGATCACGATGCCGTGCTGGCGCGCCACGTCCTGCAGCAGCCGGGTGGTCGGCCCGTCCGGGATCGCCTCGGTATAGGAGTAGTAGTCGGCGTCCTGTACCTGGCAGAAGTACGGCCCGTAGAAGAGCTCCTGGAGGCAGACCACCTGGGCGCCGGCCGAGGCCGCCGTCTGGATGTGACTCACCGCCGCCGCGATCATCGAATCCTTGTCCCCGGTCCAGCGTTGCTGGATAAGCCCGGCCCGGATGATCTCCGCCATCGGCTCATGCCTCCTCGTAATTCCGCGTGCCCTATCTTCCCACCTGGCCTATCTTCCCGCCTGACCAGCCCGGTTGTCAGCCGCCGGGCCGCAAGGAAGAGCTCGGGATTAACTCACCCCCTTTGTATAACCCGACAAGGTCCGCCGGTCCCGCGATGAGTTCCGGGTACCTCCGCCGTCCTAACATGCGACGCACCACCGTGAGGGCTGAGGACGTAACTACCGGGAGCGTGAGCGATGAGCAAGGACGCCAGGACGGTCGGCGGGCGCCGGCCCACGGTGGCGGGCGCGGCGCTGGTGGTCGCGGCAGGCCTGATCGCCGGCTGCTCGGCCAGCAGCAGTAGCAGTAGCAGCTCAAGCACCCTGGCCTGCCCGTCTAAGCACGGCACGGCGGTCACCGGGAACGCACCGGCCGGAACGGGCCGGCCCGCTGCGGGCTGGACCCTGCCGGGCGCCGATCTGGCGAACACCCGGTACGTGGCCAGCGCGATCACCAGCAGCAACGTCTCGAAGCTCGGAGTGGCGTGGAGCGTGCCGCTGACGATATCCACGACCCGCACCGACGGTGCCTATGCGACCACGCCGGTGATCGTGAACGGGGTGGTGTACGTCCAGGACCTGGAGTCCGACGTGATGGCGATCAGCCTGGCCACCGGCAAGGTCTTGTGGAGCCGCGACTACAACTCGCCCAACGGCGGGCCGGACGGCGTCAACGTGGCCGGCGGTGTCGTGTACGCGGCCACCGCCAAGTCCGCGGTCGCCCTGGACGCCGCGACCGGGGCGCAGTTGTGGAGCCGGACGCTGATCGGCAACGACCACGAGGGCATCGCCATGGCGCCCGGCTACAACCACGNNTGGTCCTGGAGCTCGGTGCAGAACCTGTGGGGAAACCCGGGCGTCAATTCCGGCGGCGGGCTCTGGTACACGCCGTCGTTCGACGCCCAGGGCAACATCTACATGGGCATTGCCAACCCCGGACCGATCTTCGGCACCAAGAAATATCCGCTGGGGAGCAGCCGTCCCGGCCCGGACCTGTACACCGACTCGGTGGTGAAGCTCAGCCCGGCCGGGAAGCTGCTGTGGTACTACCAGCTCACCCCGCACGACCTGTACGACTGGGACCTGCAGGACCCGCCGGTGCTGACCACCGCGGACGGGCGGCCGGTGGTGATCGACGGCGGCAAGGCCGGCATCCTGATCGAACTGGACGCGCAGACCGGCAAACTGCTGTGGCAGCGCCCGGTCGGCGGCCACGACGGGCACCAGAACGACGGGCTGCTCACCGAGCACGCCACNNGCCTCGCACGGCCTCCTGCCCGCGCGATACTGCCTCGAGCCGAGCCTTTACGGCGGCATCTTGACCCAGCTGGCCAGCAACGGTTCCACCACCTTCGCCGCCGTTAACGACCTCGCGCTGTCGGCCGCCCCGGTCGACTACACCGGCTCTGTGACCGCCGTCCTCGGGGCTATCGAGAACGCCACCGGCGAGATGGTCGCGGTCAACCAGGACACCGGCGCCCTCGAGTGGGACACCCTGCTGCCATCCTCGCCGTACGGCGCCGCGACGGTGACCAACGACGTCGTGTTCACCACCACCTTCAAGGGCGACCTGTACGCGCTCGACGCGAGCACCGGCACCATCTTGTTCAAGACGCCGATGTCCGCTGGCAGCAACGCCCCAGTCGCCATCGACGGCGACTACGTCATCGCCGGCGCCGGCACCTCGCTCTCGGGCAAGGATCGGAATATGATCATCGCCTACAAGCTCGGGGCGACAGGCAAGCTCCCTGACACGGTGGGCTCATAACCGCTCCTCCGCCGCCGGGTGGACCTCCTCGGTGCTGGCCAGGTGAGGGCTGGCCAGGTGAGGGCTGGCCAGGTGAGGGCTGGCCAGGTCGGTGCTGGCCAGGTCAGTCCTGGCCCGGCGCGGCCACGAAGGGCAAGACCAGGCCGCTGGCGACGATCAGCGCGACCGCCGCCACCAGTCGCAGCAGCGCGGAGCCGGCCCCCGCGCCCACGGCGGGGAGCATCCCGGCTCCCGCGCCCAGCGCGAGCAGGCCAGCGCCTACGGCCAGTACCCGGACCTGCGGCCGGAGCGTGCCGGGGGAGGCGCCGGTCTCGGCCAGGTGGGTGGCCAGCAGGTAGGCGATGAGCGCGACGCCCAGGACGGCCGTATGCCACGGCCGGGCCCGGTGTGCCACCTCCAGCCACAACACGGCGATGAGCGCGCCTTCCTCCCAGGGCACCAGCCGCAGGACCTGCAGGAACCGGACCCAGGCCTGGAGCATTCCGGTCAGCAGGTAGTTGTCTTCGGGTACCGGGACCGCGGCCAGGATCAGCCGCAGCGCGCCCCCGGCCACCCCCACGATGGCCAGGAACAGCGCGAAGCCGGCGTAGCCCGCGTGCACCGTCGGCACGGCCGCCCACACCACGCAGCCCGCCCCCAGCAGGCCAGCAGCAAGCAGGACCGCGGCGCCCCGGCTGGCGCGGCTATGGATCGCGCCGCGGATGGCGTCCNNGGATCGCGCCTTTCCGGATCGCGGGGGTGCCGGTCATCGCCGGGCCGCCAGGGGACGGCGGGTGTGGCCGGCCAGCGGCAGGTCCAGGGATTGCTCCCCGTCCCAGTGCACGACGGGAACGCCGAGCTCGCGCAGCGAGAACCTGATCGCCTCTTGCTCCATCCGCCAGATCCGCCGGGCCAGCTTGTCCTCGCGGCGCCGCCGGACCGGCGGTTCGGCGTTGAGCACATCCACCACCAGCATGGTGAAGCCGCGCTCCCGCATGTCCCGCAGCGCTTCGACGAAGCGCTGGTCAAGCAGCGGGCTGAACACCACGACCAGCGCGCCGGGCGGCAGCGCGGCGCGCGGCAGCCGGCCGAAGCTCGCGCCGCGGGCGTAGCCTGCAGTGTTGGCTTCCATTGGGCTGGCCAGCATCGAGTCGATGATCCGGTACAGCTGCCGCTGGCCGAGCCGGGGGACGAGCCAGCTGATCCCGCCCCACTGGTAGGTGATCACGCCCACCCGGTCCCGGCCGTCCAGGTAGGCGCGGGCCGCGGCCGCCGCCCCGCGCAGCGCCAGGTCAAGCGCGGAGGACCCGGGCTCGCCCACGTCCGACGTGGCGTCGGCGAGCAGCACCACGTCCTGCGAGCGCTCGGCGGCGAAGGTATTCACCTGCAGGCGCCCGCGCCGGGTGCTGGCCGGCCAGTTAATGCTGCGCTGCCGGTCGCCCGGCACGTACTCACGCACGCCGAAGAACTCGATGCCCTCGCCCGAGGTCCGCGCCGGATGCTCGCCGAGCCGGTTCGGGAGCCGCCTGAGCACGACCTTGGTCCGCTGCTGGGCCGGGGCGGGGTAGCAGTCAAGCTTGGGCAAGGTCACGGTCAGGTGCCCCTCGGCCAGCCGCCAGCGGTCCCGCAGCACCACGTCCATGGTGCCGATCCGCCGTCGCCCCCAGCGTTCGGGCCGGAACGTGAAGCGCGCCTGCGACCCGTCGGCCGCGGTGACGTCGCCCGGGTCGATGCTGGTGCCCGGGTGCAGCGTCCACTGGACGTGGCTGTCACCCTGTCCCTCCGCCCGCACGTCCAGGGCGACCAGCTCGCCTTCGAAGGCCCGCCCGGTGCCCGGCCGGACCTGCACGCTGATCCGGGCGGGCCGTCGCTGGACCCGTCCCGCCGCGAGCAGCAGCAGCGCCGGCGCGGCCACGCCCGCGAACTCCGGGCGCCGGGCGAGCACCGCGATCAGCATCCCGGCCAGGCCCAGGGTGAGCAGGCGGCGTGCGTGCCGCGACGATCTCCAGTGCAGGTCAAGATCGTTTCCGGGCGGGCGGAGGAACGGATCGTTCGGCCAATCCTGTGCGGACATCAGCCGGCGACGACCTGAGCCTGGTCGCGGCCGCCCGCCCGCGCGGTTTTGGGGTTCGGGTCGGTTTTCGGCGTCGGCACGGCCGAGAGCAACTTGGCCACCACCTCATCGGAGGAGACCTGACGGACCCACAGCTCCGGCCGCAGGGTGACCCGGTGCGCCAGGGCCGGCACCGCCACCTGCTTGATGTCGTCGGGCACCACGTAGTCGCGCTGGTTGAGCACCGCCTGGCCGCGGGCCAGCTGGACCAGCGCGAGGCCGCCGCGCGGGCTGGCGCCGACCTGGACCTGCGGGTCGTTCCTGGTCGCGGCGACGATCGCCACGATGTAATCGAGCAGGTCACCGGTGATCTCGACGCCCTCGAGCGACTCCCGCATGGCCAGCACGCCGTCGGCGCTGGTGACCGGGCGCAGCTCCACCGTCTCGCTGGCACGGTCCACCCGCCGCCGGAGCATGGCCGTCTCGTCGCCGGCCGACAGGTACCCCAGGCGCAGGCGCATCAGGAACCGGTCGAGCTGGGCCT
>PMOU01000112.1:5727-8631 GCA_003161205.1 Actinomycetota bacterium
GCCTCGAGCAGCGCCGCCTGGGTCTTCGGCGGCGTCCGGTTGATCTCGTCGGCCAGCAGCAGCTGGGTGAACACCGGTCCCGGCCGGAACACCATCTCGGCCGACCGCTGGTCGTACAGCGGGGCGCCGACCACATCGGAGGGCAGCAGGTCGGGGGTGAACTGGATGCGGGCGAAGTCCAGGCCGAGCACTCTCGCGAACGACCGCGCGATGAGGGTCTTGCCCAGCCCCGGCAGGTCTTCGAGCAGCACGTGACCGCCGGCCAGAATGCCGATGAGCACGAGCTCCAGGCTCCGGCGGCGGCCGACGACCGCACGCTCGAGCTCGTCCAGGATGGCCGTGCAGGTCCGGGCGGTCTGTTCCGTCGTCGCCGTCGGGGTCGTCACAGCTTCTCCAATCGGTCGATGAGACGCGCCAGCGTGCGCCTGGGAATACCGGGCAGCTTGGCCTGGCCGCGAAGTTGTTCCGTCGGCCTGGTCGTTTCGGGGTCCGGGCCGATCCAGGCCCACAGGCCGGCGTCGCGGGAATCCCGGCACAGCACCGCGCGGGCCGCGGCCGGGTCCTGGTAGAGGTTCACGCCGTGCCGTTCGGCGAGCCGGGCGGCCAGCAGGTGCTCGAGCACCGGCCTCAGCTCGCCGTTGTAGAAGCCCAGGTCAGTCGTCGCGGTCTGCACCACGAACCTGCGGTGGGAGTAGCCGCTCAGCGTCCGGGCCGTCGGCTTCTCCCTGGCCTTCCTCGCCTGNNTCCGGCGTCAGCTGCGGCAGCAGAGCGCGCAGCACGAGCAACGCGATCGCCGTCGTCGCGATCACCACCACCGAAAGTCCCGCCCAGCCGGCCGTAACGTAACCTGCCACCGCCGCCGAGGCGGCCAGCACCGCCGCGATGACCAGCTCCGGTTTCGTCTCCCGCCACGGGCTAACCGTCCCCTCGCCGTTCCCGCCGCCCCCGCCCGTCGCGTTCTCAGCTTGCGTTCCCCTGGGGTTAGTCATGCGCCCGCCCTCCCGGGTCCCGTTCCGGTCGGCTGGCCCCCGCCGGGCCCCACCCCGCCGGGCTCGGCCTTGGCGGCCTCGGCCTCGGCGAGCGCGGCGGCGAGCTCGTCGAGGGCCTGCGCGGCCGCGTCACGCTGCGTGTGGTCAAGCGGATGGCTGGAGAACCTGGCCTCGTAAAAGAGCGCGGTCAGCCGCGTGGCGGCGGTGCCGCGCACGATGCCGGTGGCCCTGGCCCGTGCCAGCAGCTCGTCCGGCGTGTCGGCGACGGCCCGGGCCGTGCCGCGTTCGGCCAGGCTGGCCTCCATCGCCAGGTAGCACGCGATGATGGCGGCCCGCGCATCGTCGAGGTTCCGCAGCGCCGACCGGCCCGACTCCACCGCCTCCCGCAGGCCCTCCGAGTCCTCCGCGATGAAGTCGTCTTCTCCGCTAACGCCGGCCGGGGAGAACCGCCGGGCCCACCAGATGCTGAGCACGATGGCGGCCACCAGTACCACGACCAGCATGCTGTACAAGAAGATGGCCAGCGGGAAATGGAAGGTGGACGAGCTCTGCGGTCCTAGCGGCGCAGGCGGGCGCGTTTTCAGCTTCTGTCGTGGCGGGATCACCAGCTTCGCGTTCCTGGCGGTGAACACGTGCAGATGCAGGCCCACGAGCACGATCACCGCGACCGCGATCATCCCCCCGCTGAGCACGAAGATGAGCACCCCGCGCAGCTTGACCGCCACCGCATCGGCCGCGTTGACCCTAGCTGTCGCCGCCTTCGCCCCGGCCACCCGGCGCCTCATCGTGATCACGAGCAGGATCCCGAGCACGACCTCGAGCGCGAGGCCGATGACCACGCCGTCACGATGCAGCGGCCCGTCCCACTGCGGCTTCGTCACCGCGCCATGCAGCCCGGTCAGCCCCAGGATGATCAGCAGCGTCAGCGGCACCACCAGCACCGGCCAGCCCCGCGCCGGACCCGGCCGTCGGCCGTCCTCCGCCGTGCCCGCGTCACCGGACGTTCCGGTGCCACCCGTCCTGCCCGTGTGGCCCGCGGTCCCCGGCGGCGAAGTTCCCGGCTGGCGGCTGGTCATAGTCTCGCGATCCCTGGTGCGACGGATGGCCCGTACCCGTCTTTGCCTGCGCAAACCATACCCGCCACCGGTCGGGTGAAGCCGGTTTGCCCCACGATCGTGGACATCCACCCTGGTGATAACAGGGTTGGACGTCCACGATGATTGATCTGCCGCGGCCTACAACTCCACCAGGTCCGCGATTCGTACCGGCTGCCCGGTCAGGAAGCACGCGTTGGCCGCGACACCGACGGCCAGCGCCAGCGCGCCGTCGCGCTGGCTGGCGCTCTGGCGAGCCGCGTCGCCCGGTTCGGGTTCGTCACCCGGATCCGCCGGGCCGTACATCGCCGTCAGCATCCGCTCGTCGCCGCCGCCGTGGCCGCCGTGGCCNNACCCGGATCGTGGCCCCGCCGGCGTTGGCCATCGCGACCTCGCCGTGGATAGCGCCGGCGGACGGTTCCACCCGGTCCGGCGGCGGCTGCCACTGGCTTTCCACCACCTCGAGCTCGAGGCGGCCGGCGCTTCCGTTGAACATGACCCGGTAGCCCTCCCATGGGGAGTAGGCCGTCAGGTGGTACGTCATCGACGCTCCGCTGGCGTAACGCACCAGCACGGCCATGTCGTCCTCGATGCTGATCTCGCCGTCGAAGACGTTCCGGTCGCGGATGTAGCCGCTGTCGGCCTCGGCGTCGAGGTACAGTTCCCGCAGCCCCTGGTGGCCGGAGATATCCAGGGCGAACGGGTCCTGGATCGCCTGCGGCGAGTTAAAGGCACGCTGGTAGTCGCGACGGAGCCCGTGGCGCACCCCCGCGTCCGCCCCGTAGAAGCCAAGCCGGCCGTAGCCGAACACCTCCTGCGGC
>PMOU01000112.1:8654-9966 GCA_003161205.1 Actinomycetota bacterium
CTCGTCGATCACCTGCTCGTGCAGCAGCCGCCACACCCGCTCATGCACCGGGTTGTACCGGTAGTTGAAGGCGACGGTGAGCGGATTACCGGTGCGGCTGGTCGCGTCCAGGATCGACTGGCACTTCGCGGCGTCGGTGGTCATCGGCTTTTCCGTGACGACCCGGCAGCCTGCTTCGACGGCCGGGACGATGTAGTGGTCGTGCAGCGCGTCCACCGTCGACACCACGACATCGGTGATGTCCTCCTTGGCCAGCATCTCGGCGAAGGCGCCGGGAGACCACAGGGAGGCGGCGCTGTTACCGCTCTTGATCAGCAGCCGGTTGTGATATTCCATCCGGGTCGGGCTCGGATCGCACAGCGCGGCCACGGTGTAGCGGGCCCGCTGGGCCAGGCCCCTGGTGAACAACTGAGCCCGTGAACCCGTGCCGACGATGGCGACCCGGCGCACAGCTGTCACGTTCTCTTCCCTTCTGGACCCGGCGCGGGTGGCCCGCGCCTGGCTGGCTTACGTGCGATGCCCGGGGTGCGGGCGGGGAGGTCGTCCGCCGCACCCCAGGCACCGGTCTTATGGGAGGCGTTTCGGTTCGACTCGGCGTAGACCGAATCGCGCGGTGAGCCTCATGAGCTGCAGCAGAAGGAGCGGGACTCCGAGGAGCAGCAGCGCCGGGTCGATGAGCGTGATGGCGGTGGCGCCGGCTATCTCGATGAGAAAGAGCGGTCCGGTCACCAAGGCGTTCCTGATCGCCAGGCCAGCGCATACCGTCCACAGATCGGCCGGTGACCACCCAGGCTCACGCGCCGTGAGCGTGAACACGTAGCCCATGGCCATGAGAGTGATCAGGAGCGCGCCGAAGCCGAGTCCGAGGTAGGCGCGGTCGGTCAGGCTGCCGCCCCGGATGAAATGGTGCACCTCAGCGACGCCGACGGCGGCCGCCGCGAGCGGCACGCCGACCAGGACCGTCGTCCGCAGCGGCGGCCTGGACCGTAGCGTGCCGACGAACTCGGCCACCACCCTGTCCTCGCCCTCGTCGCGCCACCGGTGCAGCGCGACCGTGGCCGCGTTCACCGCCGCCGGCAGCGTGATGATCGGCAGCGACGCGATGAGCAGCACCAGGTTGAGGGCGAGGAAGTTGAAGACGGCGGCGAGAGCGGCCATGACCGGCGTTCCGGACAGGCCCGGCAGGCGGGCCGGGCTAACCCGGGCGGCTGGCCTGTTCCGCGGGTTAACGGACGAGTTCACGGGCATCAGGCGTTCATCCCTTCGTGCCGGTGAGGGCGATCCCCTGTATGAACGTGCGCTGGGTAAGGAA
>PMOU01000112.1:9985-13181 GCA_003161205.1 Actinomycetota bacterium
AGCGGGCCCAGGTAGTCGTTCCAGCAGTAGATGAACTGGAAGAGGATAACGGCCGCCATCGCTGGTTTGGCCAGCGGCAGGATAATCCGGCGGTATATATAAAATTCATTAGCGCCATCGATGCGGGCCGCGTCAGACAATGACTGCGGTATGGTCATGAAGAACTGGCGGAGCAAGAAGGTGCTGAAGACGGAACTGCCGAAAAATGTCGGCACCTCCAAGGGCAGGTACGTACCGATCCAGCCGAAGCGCTTATACATAACGAACAGCGGTATCAAGGTGCACACGAAGGGCAGTATCAAGGTCATCAGCATGACGTAGAAGATGGCGTCCCGCCCGGGCCAGCGCAGCCGTGAGAACCCGTAGGCCACGAGGCTGCTCGAGATGCAGACGCCTACGATGGTCACGCCCGCGTATACGAACGTGTTGAGGAAGAACCTGAAGAACGGCAGCGCGGCGAAGAGCTGCGGGTAGTTGCTGGCCAGTATCGGGTGCGGCCACCAGACTACTGGCAACGCGAGCGCTTGCGCCGCGGTCTTGAACGAGGTGAGGACCATCCAGAGCAGCGGGAGGCCGAACATGGCGCTCAGCACCATCAGCACGATGTGCTTGACCGCGCTGGCGCCTAGCTTGCGACGGGTCCAGCGCCGCTTACGCGGGCCCTGAGCACTGCCCAGCGCAGCGGCCGGGCGTGAATCCGATGTCACTGTGGAATGCATGCGGCCGGTCCTATCGCTGGTCATTCTCGTAGTACACCCACCGTGATGACGATCTCAGCAGCAACACGGTAATGATAAGAACGAGAATAAAAAGCAGGAATGCCATCGCTGATGCGTATCCGAGATGCAGGTCGGTAAAGGCCTGCTGGTAGTAATAGGTAACGTAGAACATCGTTGAAGTGCCGGGGCTGCCCGGCGGGCTTTCGATAACCTGGGCCTGGGTGAAATACTGGATGGAAAGCACCAGCGACAAGATGACGTTAAACAAGATGACGGGGCTGATCATCGGCACCGTGACATTGCGCAGCCGCTGCCACGGTGTCGCACCTTCGAGCGCCGCGACCTCGTACATTTCCTTCGGCACCCCCTGCAGCGCGGCCAGGTAGATCACCATCGGCTGCCCCAGCCCCCACAGCCCGAGCAGGATGAAGGTGGGCTTAGACCACGTGATCGAGAAGAACCATGTCGGGCCCTCGACGTGGATGTCGGAGAGCAGCGAGTTCACCAGGCCGAAGGACGGCTGGAAGATCCAGACGAAGATCAGGGACGAGGCCACCACGGGCACGATGGACGGGATGTAGAACAGGGTCCGGTAGAGCGCCTGCCCGCGGACCTTCATGTTCAGCAGGAGCGCGAGCCCGAGCGCGGCCGCGGTCGAAAACGGCACCTCGATGATCGTGTAGTAGAAGGTATTGAACAGCGCGGTGCGGAACGTGGCGTCGTGGATCAGCCCGGAGTAGTTCGCCAGCCCGGTGAAGACCGGGTTCCCGATCCCGGTGAACCTCGTGAAGCTGTAGTAGAGGGTCGCGAAGAACGGGTAGAGGAAAAAGGCGAGGAACCCGATGATCCACGGGCTTACGAACAGCAGCCCGAGCCTCGTCTGACGCCAGTGGTGCAGCATGTTCACCTCTACCTCGTCCTTCGCGACCTTGCCGTTAACCCCCCGGCTCGTTAACCACCCGCGCCGCTGTTCGCCTGCGAGTCGATATAAGCCAGGGCTTGCTGCGGGGTGTCCGTCTTCTCGCCGATAGCTTCGGTGGCCGTCGCCTCCGCCGTTTCGAATTCCGACTCGGTCTTGGTGAGGGTGGGTGACACCGAGTATGGGCTCGACATCTGGTTCACGAAGACCTGGAGGTAGGGATTGGCCTTGAGCCAGGCCTGGTAGGCCGGAGCGGAGACGATGGCCGGCGACGCGGGCATCCAGCCGCCCTTGGGGTCGATCTGGGAGGTGAAGCTCGTGTTGTCGTAGCCGGCCAGCCACGAGATGAACGTGAACGCGGCCGACGGGTGGGCGGCGCCCTTGGGGATGATGTTGTAGTTGCCCTGCCCGAACGTGCTCGGCCCTGGTTCGGTGCCAGGGAACGGCTCGACGCCGAAGTTGCCGACCATGGCCGAGTTCGTGACCGGGATGTTCTGGGCGCCTTCCCACGGCCCGTCCATCATGAATCCCTCCTTGCCGGCCACGAAGGCGTCGTCATCACCGCCGGCCACGGCGCCGTAGGCCGTCTCCAGCGCGGCAATATCGGAGTACGGGTACTTGTCGTACTGGGCGAAGAAGCTCGCCTCGGTCTGAGCGCCCTTGCACCCGGCCAGGTCGTACTGCCCTGAGGAGCTGAAGCAGTTGACCGCGCCGAAGAAGCTGCCGAAGTACTCGAAACCCTGGTTGTATAGCGGGTAGAAGCCCATCTGGTCGATCTTGTTGCCGGAGATCTTCCACTCCTTGGCCTGATCGGTGTAGAGCTGCGCCAGCGTGGTGGGCGGCGAGGAGATGCCGGCCGCCTTCATGATGGACTTGTTGTAGTACAGCGCCCATGAGTTCATCGACATCGGAATCGCGTACAGCGTGCCCTTGTACTCCCCGCCCTGCAGCGCGATCGGATACTCCCATTTCTCCAGGCCCGCGTACTTACCGGTCAGGTAGGGAGCCATCGACTCAATCGTGCCGTCGGCCGCGTACTCGCCGAGGACCGGATTCCACTCGGTGAACACGTCGGGCGGGTCGCCGGCCGCGATCTCGGATAGGAGTTTCGCGTCGCCCGTCGCGCTGGGGATGTTCGACTCGGTGACATGGATGTCCGGATGGCTGCTGTTGAACGCGTTGACCATCTGGCTGAGCAGCGTCAGGGTGTTGCCCGACCACATGGTCTGCCAGGTGATGTCGACCACTCCGCCGGATGAGGAACTGCCGGCTGACGACGCGGCCGGGCCGCCGCAAGCGGCGAGGACCAGCGCGGCACTGCTCGCAACCAGGGCGGCGGACGTTGCCGTCGCCTTCCGTCGCCTGCGCTGGCGCCCTGCTCCCGGACTCGGGACCGTGCCGTCGCGCCTGCGCTGTCTGCTGTGTATCTTCTCAATCACGAGATGCTCCTTTGCTATGGCGTGCATCGAGTGCCTGCCGCGCGGGTCCCGCAGACCCGCGCGGCAGCTGTGGCGGCCCCGCGCTTTCGCGGATGATCAGTTCAGGCTCGGGCCATGGG
>PMOU01000201.1 GCA_003161205.1 Actinomycetota bacterium
CCAGCGGATTCGAGCACACGCTGGTGTTGTGGCGGCACGAGGCGATGACGGCGACGGTACGGTTCCTGGAGGCCGTGCTGGCGGGTCAGGCGGAACATCGAGTGGCGGAGGGTTGTTGCTGAGACATGGTGGAGGACCGGTTTGCCGAGCTCATCGCCGGACAGCGTCAAGGAGTACTGGTTACCCTGCGAAAAGACGGGTGGCCGCAGTTGTCCAACGTGAACTACGCCTGGGACGCAGGAGAGCAGACCATCCGGATTTCCACGACCGATGACCGGGCCAAGACGAGCAACATGCGCCGTGACCCGCGGGTCAGTTTTCACGTCACGACCGGCGATTTCTGGTCCTATGTGGTGGTGGACGGGCACGCCGAGCTGTCGGCCGTGGCCTCCGATACCCGCGATGAGGCCGTTGAGGAGCTGGTTGACCTGTACCAGGCCGTGCAAGGGGAGCATCCGGACTGGGACGACTACCGGGCGGCCATGGTTCGTGACCGGCGCCTGGTCGTCCGTATCCGGGCCGAACGGGCCTACGGGATGGTGCACCGCTGATGCTGCCTGATTCCTTCGGGCGGGTCGCGACCGATCTGCGCGTATCGCTCACCGACCGGTGCAACCTTCGGTGCTCGTACTGCATGCCCCCCGAGGGACTCGACTGGCTGCCCTCTCCTGAGCTGCTCACCGACGACGAGGTGGTGCGGCTGGTCCGGGTGGCGGTCGAGCGGCTCGGCGTCCGCGAGGTCAGGTTCACCGGCGGCGAGCCCCTGCTGCGCCGCGGGCTCACCAGGATCGTGGCGCAGACGGCGGCACTTCGCCCGCGTCCGGAGATCTCCCTGACCACGAACGGAATCGGGCTGCAGCGTACGGCCGCGGCGTTGCGCACGGCCGGGCTGAACCGGGTCAACGTGTCACTGGACACGCTCCGGCCCGAGACGTTCCGCAAGCTCGCGCGCCGGGACCGGCTGCCGGACGTGCTCGACGGAATGGCCGCCGCGGCACAGGCCGGCCTGGCCCCGGTCAAGGTCAACGCCGTGCTGATGCGGGACCTGAACGACGACGAGGCCGTGCCGCTGCTCCGGTACAGCCTGGACCACGGCTACGAGCTGCGCTTCATCGAGCAGATGCCGCTCGACGCGCAGCACGGCTGGAAGCGGGCCGAGATGGTGACGGCGGAGGAGATCCTGGCCGCGCTCAGCCGCGAGTTCACCCTCACCCCGGACGATCCCGGTCAGCGCGGATCGGCGCCCGCCGAGGCGTTCTTGGTCGACGGGGGACCAGCCAAGGTCGGGGTGATCGCCTCGGTGACCCGGCCGTTCTGCGGCACCTGCGACCGGGTCCGGCTGACCGCGGACGGCCAGGTGCGGAACTGCCTGTTCGCGCGGACGGAAAGCGACCTGCGCGGACCGCTGCGCACCGGGGCCAGCGACGCCGAGATCGCCGCCCGATGGCAGCAGGCCGTCGCGGTGAAACTGCCCGGCCATGGCATCAACGATCCGTCGTTCCTGCAGCCGGACCGGCCGATGTCGGCTATCGGCGGCTGACCATTGGATGCGGAGCGCGAGACCAAGCTCACAACTGGTAACATTCGGGTGAACTGAACACGCACGGGAGCCCGGGCTGACCGGGCTGAGAGGGTGGCTGGCCGCTCCGTTGTGACGGCCAATGCGCCACCGACCGTCTGAACCTGTCCGGGTAATGCCGGCGTAGGGAGGCTGCCGTGGCAGCGACCGCCAGCGAGGAACAACGTACCGGTGGCGACACCTTCGTCACCGTCGCCGGTGACCGCCGGTCCGAGGTCGCGCACACGCTCGCCGAACCGGTGCCGCAGGCGCTGAGCCTGCTCGACCAGTTCGGCCTCTGGGGCAACCTCGGGGTGAGCCTGCTCGGCTTCACCGGGGCGATCTTCGTGCTACAGCCGGACGGCACCGGCACCCCGGAGCTCTCGCTGGCCGCCGCGCTCACCGCGATCGCCGTCGGCACGCTGCTGGGCACGGTGCCGCTCGCCCTGGCCGGACTGCCCGGCGCGCAGACCGGCGCGCCCGCCATGGTGCTGCTGCGCGGGCTGTTCGGCGCCCGGCTGTCGTACCTGCCCACCGTGCTCAACATCGGCCAGTGTCTGGGCTGGGGCGTCTTCGAGCTGGTGACGATCGCGACGGCCGCGCACACCGTTGCCCCGGCCCTGCCCAAGTGGGGATACGTCCTGATCGCCGGCCTGGCCACCGCCCTGCTGACGATCAGGCCGCTGGGCGCCATCCGGGTGCTGCGCAAGTACGCGACGGGCGCGGTGCTGATCGTCATGTGCTACCTGTTCGTGCAGCTCATCAGGCACCCCCTGCCCGGGTTCACGCACGGCACCTGGTCCGGCTACTGGGCCGCGACCGACACGGTGGTCGCGGCCGCCATCTCCTTCGCCCCGCTGGCCGCCGACTACACCAGGCACTCCCGCAGCCCGCGCGCTGCCTTCGGCGGCACGCTGGCCGGCTACAGCGTCACCCAGGTCCTGTGCTACGTCATCGGCCTGCTCGCGCTGGTCACCGTGGCTCATCACAACCCGGACGACATCTACGGCGCGTTCATCGCGCTGCCCGTCGGCTCGCTGGCCTTCGCCATCCTGGCCGCGCGCGAGCTGGACCAGTCGTTCGCCAATGTCTACTCCACCGCGGTCTCGACCCAGAACCTGCGCCCGCTGTGGGACCGCCGCATCCTGGCGGGCACGATCGCCGCGCTGACGACGGCGGGCGCGCTGTGGCTGAACATCGCCGACTACGAGAACTTCCTCGACCTGATCGGCTCGGTGTTCGTGCCGATGGCGGCGGTCCTGATCACGGATTACTTCGTCGTGTCCGGCCGGCGCTGGGACCTGTCGGTGACCGCCCGCTCCCGCTGGCTGATGCTGGTGCCCTGGGCCGCGGGCTTCGTCACCTACCAGCTCATCAACCCCGGGTATGTGTCCTGGTGGGTGTCGGCGTGGACCTCGTTCGGGCGCCTGATCGGCTTCACCCCGGCGAGCTGGATGTCCGCCTCGATCCTGTCCTTCGTCGCCGCCGGGGTAATAACGCTGCTGATCGGCGCCCTGGTCCGCGGGCTCGCCCGTTGACCGGCCCGGCCACCGGTCCGGCGCCTGGGCCACCGCACCTCGTGCACGGGATGGGCAAGGAGCCGGCCGAGCCGGACTGGCCCCCGCTGACCGACGCCGAGGCCGCTGAGGTCCTCGCCGGCTGGGGCAGCACGGACCAGCCCACCGTGACCTGGCTGAGCCCGCGGCCGATGTCGGCCGCCGCGCTGGTCCGCCTGGGGGCCGCCACCGTCTTTCTCAAGCGCCACCACGTGCGCGTCAGGAACCCGGCCCAGCTCGCCGCCGAGCATGCCTTCGCCAGCCACCTCCGCCGCCGGGGCCAGCCGGTGCCCGCCGTCCTGCACCGCGCGAACGGCCAGTCCGTGCTGCGCCGGGGAGATTTCTGCTACGAGGCGCACCAGCTCGCGGACGGCGCCGACCTGTACCGCGACGCGGTCAGCTGGTCGCCGTATCTCAGCCCGGCGCACGCCCACGCGGCCGGCCGCGCGCTGGCGGCCCTGCACCTGGCCGCGGCGGACTTCCCGGCACCGGCCCGCCCGCCCGCGGTGCTGATGAACTCCTGCCACCTCATCTGCGCNNCGCCGCTGGCGCGAGGACTTCACGGCCTGCCTGCTGCCGCTGATCCGCCGCGCCGCCCCGCGGGCCAGGACGCTGCCCGGGCAGTGGGGCCACGGCGACTGGCACCCGTCCAACCTGACCTGGACAGCGGCGCAGCCCGGCGCCCAGGTCGCCGGGATCCTCGACCTGGGGCTGGCCAACCGGACGTTCGCCGTGCACGACCTGGCCATCGCGCTCGAGCGCAGCGTGGTGGCCTGGCTCGACCTGGACTCCGGCCTTGATTCCGCGACCGGGACCGGTCCGGTTGACGTCGACCTCGCGGCGGCGGCCGCCTTGCTGGACGGGTACCAGGAGGTGCGGCCGCTGAGCCGCGCCGAAGCCGCCGCCGTGCCCCTCGTGCTGCCCGTCGTCCACCTGGAGTACGCGCTGTCCGAGGCCGAGTACTTCGCCGCCGTGACGCGCTCGCCCGCTCACGCCGACCAGGCGTATGAGTACCTGATCGGTCACGCCCGCTGGTTCGGCCAGCCGCAGGGCTCGGCCTTGCTCGGGTTCCTCGGCCAGCACCTGCGCACCGGCTGAGGTCGAGCTGGCCGCCGACCGGGCTTAGGCGCGCTCGGCGGGACGGTAAGCCGGGCCGTGCGCGTCGTCGCAGTGCTGCTCGGAGCCGGGCCATCCCGGACCAGATGGCTGATCGGCGCGCAGGGCGGCGTGGTCGACCTGCAAGGTGGCGTGCGTGATGCCGTACTGGCTGCCCAGGAAGGCCTCAAGGTCGGCGCGGACCGCATGGCAGTCCTCGCCCGGCGCGACCAGCACGTGCGCGGAGGCGGCGGGCAGGCCGGAGGTGATCTCCCAGATGTGCAGGTCATGGACCTCGGTGACGTTGCGGCGGGCCGCCATCGCGGCGCCGACCGCCGCCGGGTCGAGCCCGGCGGGCGCGGCCTCGAGGAAGATCCGCCCGGAATCCCTGATCAGCCCGGTTCCCGCGGACAGCATCAGCGCCACCACGATGAGCGTGGCGATGGCGTCGGCCCGGGCGAACCCGGTCAGCACGATGATCAGGCCCGCCACGGCGGTGGCGGCGAAAGCGTAGAGGTCGGTGACGATGTGCTTGAACGCGCCCGCGACGTTCAGGCTCTGCGGCCTGTCGTCGTGGCCGTGGCCGTGCTCGTTCGCGTATCCGGGCCTGCGCCAATGGCCGGCCCCGCGCCCGCTGGCCCTAGCGATCAGCAGCGTGGCCACGATGTTGACAGCTACCCCGGCCAGCGCCACGCCGAGAACCGTCCCGCCGGCCACCGGAGGCGGCGACACCAGCCGCCGGATCGCGCTGTAGCCTAGCCAGGCCGCCAGCAGGACCAGGGTGATGCCGTTGG
>PMOU01000237.1 GCA_003161205.1 Actinomycetota bacterium
CCCTCCATCGTCAGGTACTCGCTCGAGACCACCTCGGACGGCAGGTTCAGCGGGCCGAGCGGGCCCGGGTCGCCGCCGCGGGCGCCGCGCCCGTTGTAGCCGAGCAGCATGGCCGGCCAGATCTCGGAGTGGAAGACGATGTTGTCCTTGCCCATGAAGTAGTACGACTCGGCGTCGGGTGAGTTCCACCAGGCCCGCCAGGCGTCCGGGTCGCCGCTGCGGCGGGCCCACTCGATCGACGCGGACAGGTACCCGATCACCGCGTCGAACCAGACGTAGATCCGCTTGTCCGGCCGGTCCCGCCAGTCGGGCAGCGGGACGGGCACGCCCCAGTCCAGGTCCCTGGTGATCGCCCGGGGCTGCAGGTCGTCCAGGAGGTTGAGGGAGAACTTGAGCACGTTCGGCCGCCAGTGGCCCGCCTTGGCCTGCAGCCAGCTGCCGAGCACCTCGGCGAACGCGGGCAGGTCGAGGAAGTACTGCTCGCTCTCGACGAAGACAGGCGTCTCGCCGTTGATCTTGGAGCGGGGGTTGATCAAATCGGCCGGGTCGAGCTGGTTGCNNTTGCCGCAGTTGTCGCACTGGTCACCGCGGGCACTGGGGTATCCGCAGATCGGGCAGGTGCCCTCGATGTAGCGGTCGGGCAGCGTCCGGCCGGTGGACGGCGAGATCGCGCCCAGCGTGGTCTTCGGGAAGATGTACCCGTTTTCCAGCAGCCGGGTGAAGATCTCNNTTCAGCGTGGTCGTCCGGGTGAACAGGTCGTAGGTCATGCCCAGGCCGGTCAGGTCGTCGACGATGACCCGGTTGTAGCGGTCGGCCAGCGCCCGGGCCGACACGCCCTCGGCGTCGGCCTGCACCTGGATCGGGGTGCCGTGCTCGTCGGTGCCGCTCACCATCAGCACCCGGTTGCCCGCCATCCGCTGATACCGGCTGAACATGTCGCAGGGCAGCGCGAAGCCCGAGACGTGACCGATATGACGAGGGCCGTTCGCGTACGGCCAGGCGGGGGCGGACAAAATGTTGCGCATAGCTAAACCCTAGGGGCAGCCGCCGACTGCTCACGGAGATTAACCCCATTATCCGGAACGGACGGTGGTGACACCGTCGCAGGATGGCGCGTGTGCTTGATGCCCAGGATGGACAGGAAGAACGTGCCCAGGATCACCTGCGAGCTCACGATGAGCGCGGTCACCGACGGGATCATCAGCCGAAGCGAGTGCTCGTAGTTAAGATGGTGGAAGTTCCGGCCGTTCCAGTACAGCAGCGAGAAGATCAGTCCCGCCAGGCCCGCGAGGCCGATCACGGCGCCCAGCATCAGCCCGCGTTCCAGGCTCAGCTTCTCGAGCAGCCGCTGGACCTTCGGCTCCTCGGGCAGGAAACCCTCCGAGCCGGCGTAGACCTGGGTGAACAGCCAGAACAACACCGCCTGGAACCCGATCACGACCATGGCCGAGGCAGCGACCAGCGTGTCGACGTCGAAGGTCACGGCACCGAACTTGAACGGGTGCGGTACCACGATCGCGCCGATCACCAGGCCCGCGGCGAGCAGCACCAGGCCGGGCACGAAGAACAGCCAGCGCGGGCTGAACAGCAGCAGGAACCGCAGGTGCCGCCAGCCGTCCGTCCAGGTATGCAGGTGCGGCGGCCGGCTCCGGCCGTCCTTGGCCAGCGTGGTCGGCACCTCGGTCACCCGCTGGCCGGCCAGCGCCGCCTTGACCACCATCTCGCTGGCGAACTCCATCCCGGTGGCCTGCAGGTTCAGCGCCAGCATGCTGTCCCGGCGGAAACCGCGCAGGCCGCAGTGGAAGTCGCCGATCTTGGATTTGAAGAACAGCCGGCCGACGAAGCTGAGCACCGGGTTGCCGAGGTAGCGGTGCAGCGGCGGCATGGCGCCGGGGGCGATACCGCCGGCGAACCGGTTGCCCATCACCAGGTCAGCGCCCTGGCGCAGCTCGTTAACAAACGGCATCAGGTTAGTGAAATCGTAGCTGTCGTCGGCGTCGCCCATGATGATGTACGTGCCGCGCGCGGCGGCGATGCCGCCCAGCAGTGCGTTGCCATAGCCCTTGTCGGCGATCGGTACGACGCGGGCGCCCGCGTCGGCGGCGAGCTGCTGGCTGCCGTCCGTGCTGCCGTTGTCGGCGACCAGCACCTCACCGCTCATACCGCTCGCGGCCAGGAATCCAATAGCCTTGCGGACGCACGTCGCCACGGTCTCTGCCTCGTTGAGGCAGGGCATGACCACGGTCAGCTCCACGTTTTCGTCTCCTTCACCATCAGCGAATCCGCCCTCTTCGGGCCGCCCGGCCTCCCGCCTGGTACTACCGTAGGCGAGGGACGAACGCAGCGAACTGGCCGCTTGTTCATAGTCAGGGTCATCAACCCAGCACAGGAGGGTACGGCTTGAGGGTAATGCCTGCGGCCCCGTCACGTGCGCCATCGGCGCGGCGAACCTGGTCAATTCGTTCGCCGCGGCCCAGCTGGGGCGGTACCCGCTCGCTGGCCGCCCGGACGTGGGCGGGCCATCGCCTGTTCATCATCGTTCTGATACCCGCGTTCCTGCTCCGCGTCGACGCCGAGCTCGGCTACCGGTGGCAGGCCTGGTTCAACGATTCGTTCGAGTACCTGCTGAACACGGTCCATTTCCAGCTCGACCCGACCCGCGCGTCCGGTTACTCCATCTTCCTGAAGATCCTGGAGCCGTTCCACAGCTTCGCTGTTGTAACGATTCTGCAACACCTGATGGGGCTCGCGGTGGCCGTCATGGTGTATGCGCTGGCCCGGCACCGCTTCGCGGCCCCCGCCTGGCTCGCCACGCTGGCCGCCGTGCCGGTGCTCTACGACGGGTTCGAGATCCAGCTCGAGCACCTGATCTTGTCCGACGTGCCGCTGCTGTTCCTGCTNNCTCGGCATCGCCGACTGCTTCCGGGCGGTCGGCCTGCCGCTGCTCGCGGTCTTCGCCGTCTACATGATCATCAGGCGGGTCAGCTGGCGGAAGGTCGCAGCCACCATCGTGGTGTGCCTCATCCCGGTGGCCGCCTACGCCGGCGTCTTCGACCTGGAGCACGGCCAGTTCGCGATGAGCGACGCCACCGGCGTGTTCCTGTACTCCCGGGTGATGACGTTCGCCGAGTGCTCCCAGATGCACATCCCCCTCACCCCGCCGGACAATGCCGAGCTGTCGCTGTGCACCACCGTCCCGCCAGACAAGCGGCCGATCGCGCAGGCCTACATCTGGACGCCGCAGAGCCCGCTGGACACCTTCCCGCCGTCGAAGTTCTCCCCGGTGCCCAACCAGGTGGCAGAAAAGTTCGCCATCCGGGCCATCGAGGCGCAGCCGCTCGGCTACGCCAAGGCCGTGTTCGACGACACGTGGCGGGTGTTCGGCTGGCAGCGGGTGGTCTTCCCCAACGCCGCCACCTACGACGAGTACCTCTTCGGCTACCGCTCGCTGCCCATCCCGACCTGGGACGACGCCAAGATCGGCAGGTACAACTCCTACGCGGCCGCCTACGCGGAGGCGAACCCGGTGACCCAGGTCGTCGCGCCGTTCTCCACCCTCATCCGGGGCTACCAGCGGTACGTCTGGCTGCCGGGCAGCGTGTACGGGCTCATCCTGCTGCTGGGCGCGGCCGGAATCGTGGCGGCCTGGCGGCGGCTGGGCGGGGAGGCGCTGCTGCCGTGGACGATCTCGCTCGCGCTGATCGTCATTCCGGCGGCGACCGCTGAGTTCGACTACCGGTACGTGCTGCCCGCCGTGCCGTTCGGCTGCCTCGCGGTGGTCATGGCCTTCGCTCCGGACACCGAGGGCGGCCGCTGGGTGCGGCGGCTAGCCGCCCGGCGGGGCCGGGGCGCTTCGGTCCCTGCGGCGTCCCCCGCGGCCACCGTCGGCGGGTCCGCCTCCCGGTCCGGGTCCGCCGCCGGGTCCGGGTCCGTCGGCGTCTCCAGCGTCGCGAGCACGGCGTCGTCCGGTTCCGGCGACGACCAGGGTGATCTCGCCGCGGACGGCACCTGATCCGCCGCCCGCGGCGGCCGCCCACGCGGCGAGCTCGGCCAGCGTGCCGCGCACGATCTCCTCGTGGGTCTTGGTGAGCTCGCGGCACACCACCGCCCGGCGGTCCTCGCCGTGCGAGCCGGTCAGCTCGGCCAGCGTGCTGGCCAGCCGCCGGCCCGCCTCGAAGTAGACCTGGGTCCGGCTGTCGGCGGCCAGCTCCGCGAACCGGCTGTTCCGCGGACCCTTACCCCGGGGCGGGAACCCCTCGAAGCAGAACCTGTCGGTGGGCAGCCCGGAGACCGCCAGCGCGGTCGTCACCGCGGACGGGCCGGGCAGCGCCGTCACCCGCAGGCCCGCCTCGGCCGCGGCGGCGACGAGCCGGTAGCCCGGATCGCTGATAGCCGGAGTGCCCGCGTCGGTGATGAGCAAGATGTCCTGGCCCGCCTTCAGGTCCTCGAGCAGGCCGGGGGTGCGCCGCGTCTCGACCGCGTCGTAATAGGAGACCACCCGCGCCTTGAGCTCGACGTTCAGGCTGGCGGCGAGCCAGCGGACCCGCCGCGTGTCCTCGGCCGCGATCAGGGTGGCCTCGGCCAGCGCGGCCACCAGCCGGGCGGACGCGTCTTCCGCCCGGCCGATCGGGGCCGCCGCCAGCGTCAGCACGCCGGCCTCGCCCGGTACGGCCGGCTCGCGCCGCGTCTTGGCTGTCTCGCGTCCCGGCATGTCCGTATCGCGTCCTGTTCGTGCGAGTGGTCCTTGCACATCATCATCCGGCTAGCCGGACCTTACCGCCGCCAGTAACATGTGCCCGATGACGGCAACCGAGGCTAACCTGCCCGCCGGGCCTGCCACCGACGAAGCCAGCCGGTTGTCGGAGCTCCGCACCCGGCTTGCCTCACCCATGCCTGATGACCGGTTCTGGGGCTGGCTCGGCCCGCTGCTGGTCACGGCGTTCGGCGCGTTCTTGCGCTTCGACCGGCTGCAGGTGCCGCGCGCCATCGTGTTCGACGAGACCTACTACGTCAAGGACGCGTGGAGCATCCTGCACCACGGAGTGGAGCTGTGCCCGGTCAGCAACGCTAACCAGCTGATTATCGCCGGGCACACGAACATCTTCGGGATGTGCTCCGGCGGGGGGACCGGCGAGTATGTGGTGCAGCCGGAGGTCGGCAAGCTGTGCATCGCGGTCGGCGAGTGGCTGTTCGGGCTGAACTCGTTCGGCTGGCGGTTCTCCAGCGCGGTGTTCGGCTCGCTGGCCATCTTGCTGATGTGCCGGATCGCCCGGCGGATGACCAGGTCCACGCTGCTCGGCTGCACCGCCGGGCTGCTGATGGCCCTGGACGGCCTGGAGTTCGTGCTCTCGCGGACCGGGATCCTCGACATCTTCCTGATGTTCTTCGTCCTGGCCGCGTTCGGCTGCGTCCTCGTCGACCGGGATGTTTCCCGGGCCAGGCTCGCCGCGAAGGTGGCGCGGCATCCCGGCGATGTCCGGGGAGCCGGACCCCGGCTCGGGCTCCGCAAGTGGCAGGTGGCCGCCGGGATATTCCTCGGCCTGGCGGTCGGCACGAAGTGGAACGCGGCCTGGTACATCCTCGCGTACGGCGCGCTGATCATCGCGTGGGACATCGGCGCCCGCCGGACCGCCGGGCTGCGCTCGTTCGTCCGCGGCGCGTTCCGCGACGCCCTGTGGCTGCCGCTGACCTTCCTGGTGATCCCGCTGGCGGTCTACATCGCCAGCTGGAGCGGCTGGTTCGCGACGAGCGCCGGCTACGACCGGAACTACGCCCAGCAGCACGGGGTGCACATCCCGGTGATCTCGCCGCTGTACTCGCTCTTCGAGTATCACCTGGAGGCCATCGGCTTCGGCGTCGGGCTGAAGACGCCCCACCCCTACCAGTCGCAGCCGTG
Source organism: Actinomycetota bacterium (assembly GCA_003161205.1). The sequence goes on from PMOU01000237.1 coordinate 5,898, forward strand.
GGACTGGCTGGTGATGACCAGGCCGGTCGCCTTCTTCTACGAGTGCTACACCGGCCCGGTGGCGGGCGCGGCGCACTACTGCCCGGCGCACTACACCGGCACGGGGTGGTCGCAGGAGGTCCTCGCGATCGGCACCCCGGCGATCTGGTGGGGTTCCATCCTGGCGCTGCTGTTCTGCCTGGGCTGGTGGCTTCTGCACCGGGACTGGCGGGCCGGCGCGGTGCTGCTCGGCGTCATCGCGGGCTGGGCGCCCTGGTTCCCGCTGGTCAGCAGGACGAAGTTCTATTACTATGCGCTGGAATTCGAACCGTTCCTCATCTTGTCTATCGTGCTCTGCCTGGGGCTGATCCTCGGGCCGGTCACGGCGGGCGTGCTGCGCCGCTCCATCGGCGCTGGTGTCGTGGGCGCCTACGTGCTGACCGTTCTGCTCATGTTCTGGTACTTCTATTCGATCCTGGCCGCCAAGGTCATTCCGTATCCGGAGTGGCTGAGCCATATGTGGTACCGAATAGGCCGAGGCTGGATCTGACGGCCGGCTCCTGACGGCNNGCGAGCGCGCCTCAGACGGTCCCTTCAGACGGTCTCCAGGTTTTGCTCAGCCGATTCGGCCATCCTTGTGCATGCCGGTGACGAATGACAGCGAGACGGTCGTCCGCCGCGGCATGATTTCCGCAACAGGGGGGACGTTTCCGGGTCTGGCGTGCGTCTATGTACAGTGAGAAGACTAAACTTACCGGAGCGAACATGAGCCAGGCCGAACACTCGAGCGAAGACCGCGCGCGTTTTGAGCGCGATGTCATTCCGCAGCTTGGCCAGCTGTACCCCGCCGCGCTCCGGATGACGAGGAACCCGACCGACGCCGAGGATCTCGTCCAGGAGACATCGGTCAAGGCCTACGCCGCGTTCCAGCAGTTCACGCCGGGCACCAACCTGCGGGCGTGGCTGAACCGGATCCTGACCACCACCTTCATCAACGTCTACCGCAAGCGGCGCCGTGAGCCGCAGCAGGCGCTCGGCGGCGACCTGCAGGAATGGCAGATGTCCACGGACCGGCTCGCGCCGCCCGTGCCCTCGGCCGAAACCCAGGCGCTGGACCGGACCACCGACTCGGACCTGCTGCGCGCCCTGCGCGACCTGCCCGGCGAGTTCCGCACGGCGGTTTACCTCGCCGACATCGAGGGTTACCCCTACCGCGAGATCGCCGAGATCATGGGCACGCCGGTGGGGACCGTGATGTCGCGGCTGCACCGCGGCCGCAGGAAGATCCGGGAGCAGCTGCTGGCCGGCGGGTTCGGCAAGCCGCAGGCGGAGTCGTCCGGCGCCTGAGGCGGTAAGGGCCGTCGCTCGCGCTGGCGGCCGCCCCGGTCAGGACCCGTACAGGGTAAGCATGACCTCACCGGCCAGCCAGCGATGCAGGACGTGCATCCCGGCCCCGGCGATCAGGGCCATCTTCTCCCGATCCACCGGCGTCCCCGGGACGGGGAATTTGTAATTGCTGGCGCCGGTCACCACCCACACGCGCCGCACGTCGGTGAACCGGCTCTTCAGCAGGGCGGGNNGCCGGTCAGGGTGCCCGAGGCGATCGGGGACTCGGCCAGCGCGATATCGCGAAGCCGCCGGAACGGCGCCGGGTACCCGGTGCCGAGGACGTGCATGTCGAGCGGGAGGTAAAAGACCACATCGCCCGGCTGCTCGTTGGCCGCGACGATGGCCGACGCCAGCCGCAGGTCATCCGGGCGGGTGGCGGTCTGCCGGATCGCGCCCTGCGGCCCCACCAGCATGGCCGCGAGAACCAGCACGACGAGCCCGGCGACCGCGGCCGGCACCCAGCCCAGGCCCATCCGCCGCACCGGTGCGGCGGATGCGAGCCTGACGATGCCGACCAGACCCGTGGCCACGAGAATGGCCAGCGCGGGCAGGCAGAACTCGACGTACCGCTCGTAGTAGACCGGCTTGACGTAGGACACCGCGATCAGCGCGAAGGGCGGCACGACCAGCCACGGCAACGCGACCGCCGCGGGATTCAGCGGCCGCCAGTCGTCGGCGATACAGGCCGCCACCAGACCCGCGAGCGCGAGCAGGGCGAACGGAAGCAGTAGTTCTTTCGAGCCGGCGAAGTCCTCCAGAAGCTTCGTGATCGCCGCGGAGTCGGGTCGTGTCAGCCAGTCGATCTGCTCCTGCTGGCCGAGCGCGACGCGGAGCAGCGGAATGAGCACGACCAGCGCCGCGGCGCAGGCGGCCAGCCACCGCAGCGGCACCCGGCCGATCCGGCGGCCGCGTGCCGGCCGGCCGCGGGCATCGGTGAGGAGCAGCGTCACGCCGTGCGCGGCCAGGATCAGCAGGCCGAAGATGTTGAACAGGCCGGTCAGCGCCGCGGCGACGGCATAAGCCGACCACCAGCGCCACCGGCCATCGGCGCGGGCCCGGAGCAGCAGGTAGGTGGCGATCGCGGCGAACATCGTCACGATCGCATACGACCTGGCCATCTGGGCGTAGTACGTCATGTACGGCGCGGTCGCGAACACCATGCCGGACAAGAACCCGGTCAGGGCGGGAACGTTGAGGCGCACCGGCCGAGCCGTGTCCGGCGGCTGCGCCAGCGCGGCCGTCCGGCGGCCGATCGCCGCGGTGAACGCGGTCGCGACGACCATGGCACACAGCGAGGGAAAGCGCAGGGCGGTGGCCGAGGTCCCGATAGCGGCCGCGACGACGTGCATGAGCAGGTAGTAGGCGCCGTGCACGGCGTCCATGTGCCCGAGCAGGGTAAAGATCTGGCCGACCGGCCGGTTGATCGCGTCCTTGGTGTACGCCTCGTCCCGCCAGAGCGAGGGGCCGCCAATTTCGTACCCGCCCAGCACGAACGACGTCGCCGCGGGAACGGCGATCACCAGCCCGCCGGTCAGCCGGGCGCGGCCCCTGGAGCTCTTCGAGCGGCCCACGGCCCCGTTCGCGTTCGCGTTCGCGGGCCCGGCGCCCCCGGCGGACCGGTCATCCGCATCGGTGCGGCGGCTGCGCCCGGCGTGAGCAGCCGGCGCCACGCCCAACGTCGCCTGCCGGGAGACCTGGCCGCTCGACGGGCCCGCCGCGGCGGGATCCTCAGCCCCAGAGCCGCTCTGCGACACCATCGCCCCCTTCCGCGCGCCGGTCCCGCGCCTGGCGGCATGTCGGACCTCAGGCTATCCGAGACCGGGCCGCGCAGTTGGGCGACCGTGATTCGCCAACGGGAGAATGCGCCCCGACGTCGAGCCGCGGATGGATGCGAGTGGATGCGCGAGTGGATGCGCGAGTGGATGCGCGAAGTCACCCCCGACACCTGCGCCTCTTCTCGCCACATGGGTCACCAGGCCAGGCTCACTGGTTTTCGATGGTTGTGGCAACGTAACGAAAAGATTAGGTAGGCTGCCACAACCATCGACTCCGGATTCGAACGAGAGCTTACCTATAGCACCACTGGTCACAGGAGCCGCAAAGCTAGCGTTGGGCCGGATCTGGGCAGCGACTGATCATCCTTCATAGCGGGGATGCTGCGTTCCGGGCCGCGATCAGGGGGTGAAGAGGCGGTCGCAGACGCGGGCGGCCGCCTTGCCGTCGTCGAGGGAACAGAATCTGGCCGCGAAGCGCTGGTAGGCATCGCGGTACGGGGCGGCTACCGCATCGATGTCCTTCAGGGCCCCGATCACCTCGGCCGAGGTGGCCAGCAGCGGCCCGGGGGCTTCGGCTTCGAAGTCGAAGTAGAAGCCGCGCAGGTTGTCGCGGTATTCGGCGAGGTCATAGGTGAAGAACAGGATGGGCCGGCCCGTGACCGCGTAGTCGAACATTGCCGAGGAGTAGTCGGTGACCAGGACATCGGCCACCAGGTAGAGCTCGGTGATGTCGGGATACGCGGTGACGTTGATCGCGAACCCGTCCCGCATCCCCGCGGGCACGTCGTCCGCCATGTGGTGGTGGCCGCGGATGAGGAACACATGGTCCTCGCCGAGCTCCCGCCAGGCCCGTTCCAGGTCGAGGCGCATGTCGAACCGGTACCTGCGGCCGTTCGCGTACACCTGATTGTCCCGCCAGGTCGGCGCGTACAGGACGACCCGCTTGCCCGCGGGCAATCCCAGCCGGTCCCGCACCCGGGCCGCGAGCTCAGCCACATCACCGCGGCGCAGCAGGTCATTGCGCGGGTAGCCGTACTCGCCGATCTCGCCCTCGTACCTGAAGGCGCGGCGCATGAGCGGCGTGCTGAACGGGTTCGGGGACAGCAGCAGATCCCACTGCGCGACATCCCTGGCCAGCTGGTCGAAGTAGGCCGTCCCGCTGATGAACTGGGGGTTGGCGATGTCGAAGCCGATCCGCTTCAGCAGCGTGCCGTGCCAGGTCTGCAGGTAGACCTGGCCGTCTCGCTTACGGAACGGCGGCTGCATGTCGTCGTTGGAGACCAGGTACCTGGACCGGGCCAGGGCCTCGTAGTACTCCTGGGTGCCCCGGAGCACGGCCGTGCCGCCGTCGGGCACCGGGACCGACCAGTCGGTGACGGCCCACAGCTGCTCACGGTCATCGCCCCGGCGGCGCAGTTCCTCCGCGATCCCGAGCGGGTTATCGCCGCACTGCTTGCCCTTCCAGCTGATGAACAGGATCTGGTCCAGGACCGGGGTGCGAGCCATCGCCGGGTAGAAACCGCGCCGCAGCGCGCGCTGTCCGAAGTTGCCCTGTTCGACGCGCCGGAGCCTGGGCTCGGCGGTGAGCATCGGCTCGCCGTGACCGGTGACGATCAGCCGGTACCACTTGCGGCCCGCGGACATCCGCTCACCCGAGACGTCGCCGAGCCGGTCATGGTCGTAGGTAAGTTCCGCCAGCGCCTCCGGGCCGCCACCCACCGGACGCAGGTACAGGTTCCATTCGCCGTCCCGCAGCGGGATGCCCGGGCCGAAGAACGGCATCCGCTCCAGGTCGGCCTCGACGCTGAAGCGCTCGCCCTCGCGGTGGAAGGCGATCGCGTGGGAATCGGCGGACCCGATCCTGCGCAGGAGTACCTCGTGCGGCCCGGCGGCGCCGAGGAAGCTACCGCGCAGCACCAGGCGCCCGCCGGGCTGCCACTCGTGCTCGTCGATCACCGGACGCGGGGTGCGCTCTGCCATCACCAGATCACCGTAGCGGCTCCGCTCCACCACGGCCTCCCGGCGGCCGAAGATGTGCCTGCTCTCCGGCATGCCGTCCGGCCATGCCACCCTGACCCGCGGCCGCCCTGGCACCTTCAGGTAGACATCCCAGGCCATCCCGTCGTCCCCGACCACCCGGCCCACCCGGTCCGCCACGTCCCCCGCGCCCGCCAGGTCCCGCAGCGGAACCCGCGCCCGGAACCTGCCCTGGCCGGCGGCCGCGGCGGGGAAGGAGCGGGTCGCCGCCCCGCGGTTGCGCACCAGCACCAGCTCGGCGTCGGTCCCGGACTGAGCCCCGGGCACCTCGATCTCGATCTCGACCGCCCGGTCAGCGGGCCGGCTCGGCGGCGAAGCCGGATCCGCCACGGCCGCCACGGCCGCCGGGTCCGCGTCGACCCAGGCGTGCCCGGCCGCGAACGCGCCGAGCCGCCAGACGGCCATGTTCAGCCCGAGCCCGGCCCACCGGGCGCCGAACCGCAGGCCCGGCGTGATCTGGCGCGGTTCCGGCCGTTCGGCGGGGCCGGGTACCGGGGTATGCACGCGGGCCGGGCGCCATACGCCGTGACCGCGGACGAGCATGTAACACTGCCACTCCCCAGCGCCGCGGAAGCGGCGCGGGCTGACCGAGAACCGGAAACCGGACCAGTCGTAGTTGTAGCGTTCCTGCTCGGACAGCGCCGTGGCCTCGGGGTTCAGGAACGAGCGGGCAGGCAGCACCACGGGCAGCCGGCGGCCGGGGGGCCGCAGGAACACGATCTTGGCGGTGTTCCTGCGCCTGGCGATGTCGACGGACGGCACGTTGGCCCGCCCGGTGACCACCAGCCGTTCGCCCTTCTTGTCTCGGACCCAGGCGATGTCGTCCACCTGCATGTACGGATCCAGGTCGCGCCAGTGCGGCCGGAACACGCGGGCCGGCACCGGAACGGGCGAATTTTTTCTGAACGGCAGGTCTGCGTGCAACCGGCCCCATCGGCGCACCATGGGGACCTGGCGCACCGGCTGGTCCATCATCCAGGCGGCCAGCTCGGCGAGCTGCGGCATCGCCCGGATCCGGACCAGATGATAGGCCAGCTTGTGGGTGGCGGGCAGGCTGCGCAGCACCCGGCGGCCCACCTGGTCCAGGTAGCCGTTCACCAGGGCGGTGAACTCGGCCCGGTACTCCGCGGTCACCTTGTGCAGGTCCTGGACGTACAGCCACAGGTCGTTCTTCAGGGCCTTGCGCTGGTGGGCGCGCAGCAGCTTCGCCGTCGAGTGCTGCGCGATGAACTCGTCGATGTCGGCCAGCGCGGTCATCCGGTCCCGCAGGTTGGCGATGCTGCCGCGGCTCTGGGTTATCGACAGGCCGCCCTGCGCACGCTCACGCCAGTAGTAGACGATATCCGGAATCACGTCCACGGCCGTGGCCAGCACATGGGCCTTGGTCATGAGCCGGATGTCTTCCCACACCACCCGCTCCGGATAGGACAGCTGGTGGTCGTCCCAGAAGCGGCGCCTGAACAGCTTGTTCCACACCGACACGTCATAGAGCAGTCGCGGCGTCCTGGTGATATGCGTCCTGGTCTGCCTGCCCTTGATGGCCAGCGAATGCAGCGCCGACGGGTTTATCCCCTTCGGCCCGATGCGCAGGACGGCGCCGCTGGCGAAGTCGGATCCGGAGCTCTCCAGCGCGTGCAGAAGCAGCTCATAAGCGTTGGCGGGCAGCATGTCATCGCCGTCGACAAAAGCGAGGAATTCCCCGCGGGCCCGCTCAACGCCGCGATTGCGCGCGCCGCCCGGGCCGCCGTGCTCGGGCTGGATCAGCGTGAACCGCGGATCGGCGGCGGCCTTCGCCCGGGCGATATTGGTGCCGCCATCGGTCGACCCGTCATCGACCATGATCACTTCCAGGTCGGTGAACGACTGGGCGGCGATCGAGTCCAGGCAGTCGTCGAGATCGTCTTCGTTGTTGAAGAACGCCACCACGACGCTGATCCTGGGGACTGTCACTGCTGTCTCCGTTTCCCCGGGGGGACGATCCCCCCCAGACCCCCCCTGATCACGGGGGGGCTACCCGCCC